>MNWR01000001.1 GCA_001872725.1 Proteobacteria bacterium CG1_02_64_396
CAACAGATTCTCATCAGCATGGACGGACGGGGCCGGGCGCTGGACAACGTCTTCATCGAACGTTTGTGGCGCACGGTGAAGTACGAAGAGATCTACCTGTACGACCATGCCGATGGGGTGGCGCTGCACCAGGGGCTCGACCGCTACTTCCGGTTTTACAACACCGAGCGCCCCCACAGTGCCCTCGGCGGCAAGACCCCAGAACAGGTCCATCAAACCCACGGCGGAACCACCCACCGCCACTAACCGTTTACAAATTTTCGCCCCCAAACTGTCCAAGGAGTGGGGTCCACCCCAGTTCATCCATTTCTCGTAGTCGATGGCCACGCCATAGATCCAGCATTTCCCGGAACACCTGACCGCCCGGCCGCTGGGGAACAAATCGGAAAACTCCAGTGCCGCGGCTCGATCCTCGATGCCAGGCGACTTGCAGAACGGGCATTTTCCGACGTCGGGTTTCAGCTCGGACTGACCGCCGCCGCATGAAGGGCAGCGCCACACGAGGTAGCCCTCGCATTCGAACGGATCGGGGGAGCAGTCGACGCACCCACCCTCCTCGAACCAATCGAAGACCACATCGCTACGCCCCTCGTGGATGGAAACGGTCGATCCTGCTGCCGTCCTGTATTTGCCGTTGGGTAGCCGCATATCAGCGGCTCGGTGCGATAGTGGACAGCGCCGCTCCCCCTGCGACACGCGCCCCACCTAGGGTGACGGTCGTGGGCATCGGCCCAAACTCTTCGAACAGCGGCCACGGCTTTTGGCGCCACGCAACGGCTTGCTTGATCTCCGAGCGGTCGGCTTCAGGCATTTTGTCCCAGGCCCATTGAGCGAAATCCTTCCACTCCGTTTCAGCCGTCCCCTGCTGGAGTGCCTCGACGATGTCCCGAACGATGCCCATGGCCGTTTGGGACTCGACCTTGCCCCACCACCTCACAAGCCAATCAATGCATGCAGGGACGATGTAGCTTTGTCTTCCGAGGCAGTAACGAACGGCAGCGGCGATCATGAGTTGACCGTCAATGCCGGAGAGGGGCGATATCGGGTCGGCAATGTACTTTTCGCCTGGCATGGCTCCTCCGGGAGAGGTAAGGGGTCATCTCTTGCGCCAACATGGTACCCATATGGTACCAGTTTGCAACGCCAACGTGACCTTCCAAACCCCACGTCGTGACTCGACGATCCCCGAATGAGAACTCGTCAACCCCAGGTATCGGTGAAATTGATCAAGGCCGTGCGTCGTGTGCGTGGGGTGTCGGCCCGTCACTCGGGGGCTGGGGCGACAATTGACCTGACCCCATACCTCGGCGAACACGGGTCGATCACCGTTCAGAGGTCGCTCGACGGTCTGGTCGGGGGGTTTTCAGTGGTGCTGGTCGATAGGATGGTCAGGGAAACAGGCGACACCCTGCATTCGGTGATCGAGCCTCGCGACATGGTCGAGATTCGCTTTTCCGCAGACCCCACACGCCAACTTCCCTTGGTCATGCGCGGCATCGTCGATGGCATTGATAGGGAACGTCGCGTGGCAGGGGATCGGGTCAGCCAGTCGGTGACGGTGAGCGGGTACGACCTGGGGGCGATATTCGGGCTGCTACGCATCGACTATCGGTGGTTGATCGCGACGGGGTCGGCGGCGCCGCTTGCCGGACGAGTGCCGTTCACGGAGTTTCAGATTCCAGGCAGGGAAATGGCTCCCGGCGAATGGATGTCCGAGATTGTGGATAAGGTTGTCCGGCCCTATTTCGAGTCTACGGAGTTGTCACGGTGGCTACGGAATGTCCGGGTGCTGGCATCCCCGCTGGGGTCTGGGGTTGTTTCTCCTCTCAGCTATCAGAGCTTCGAGGGTACCTTCGAGGCACTGCTGATGAAGTACGCCGACCGCCCATGGAACGAGTTATTCCTCCGCGAGACCGAGACCACGACCGATCTGATTTTCAGGGTCGCCCCCTATCGTGATCTCTACTCGGGTCAGTACATCCTGCCCGGGGCGGTCGATCCCGGAACCGTCTCCGTTTCGACGGCGAACATCGAAAGCCTCAAGGTCAGCCGGGGGGCGCACCGTGTTGCCAATTGGTATTGGGTAGACGCCCCGGGTGTTACAGCTCAGACATTCGCCGACAAGGCGATGGTCTCGACCCTGAACGCAGCCCCCGACTCTCTGTGGATCGGCGGCGGGAACGGCCTGACCCCCTACGATAACGCCAGGATGGATCTCTACGGCATCAACCCGATGAATGCCGCGACGAACCAAAGCCAAACCCTCAACCCAACCCACTACGGATCAAATTCTGCGCTCGAAACGGCTGCCGGCGATGTTCTGGCGTTCTTGGAGGAGCGCCGGCGGCAACTGATCGCAATGAATCGGGACAACGTGGCCCTTGAGCAGGGTTCGGCGATTGTGCTCGGAGACGAAACACTCATGCCCGGAAAGTACCTGGATGTGACCGACAACGGGGTTGTAACCGACAGCTTTTACATTCGGTCGGTGATGCATAACTTGGTCCCCAACACCTCGTTCAAAACTACCGTCTTGATTGATCGCGGCGACGGCTTGATTCGCCGCGGCGCGCAAACCGCGTCCCCCTATCTGCTTGATGCAAGGAATGGTGTCTATGGCTGATTACAACCCTTTCCCGGTGGCCAAGGTTGTTGCTATTCACCCAGAACGGCACTCGTTGGACTGTGTTTGTCTCGACACGGGGGAGCGGTTTTTCGGGGTCACGGTGCTCTCGGGTTCCGCCTCCTCCGAGGCGGTATCGGCGTCGATCCCAGAACCGGCGCCACCGCAGGAGTCATGGGGAATTGAGCCAGGAGATGGCGCGACGGTTTTGGTGGTCCTGGCGCGCTGGCCCGGCATCACGCCATGGGTTCTCGGGTTCATTCCGCCCCCGACCGCCCCCGGGCTGAACGATCCGGGGCGCAAGGCTGATCGCCACCAATCCGGGTGGTATCACACGGTATCGCCCACTGGCGACATGGAGATGCACCACCCCTCAGGGAGTTTCGTTCGCATGGCTTCCGATCTTGGACATGAGAATCTTGACGCCTTCGACCCCGAGGGGCGCTGGGCAGACAACAAAAACGTCGATCACCTGGTTGGGTTTGTTGCGTCGATCGCTGGGGCTGGCGGCGCTGAAGTTGCCAAAATCTCGGTGGCCCCCACGACCGGCGCCATATCACTGTCCACCTTTGCCAACGGGGCGTCGGCAGCCGCCATCGAAATCGACCCCGTCGCCGGGACAGTCGCGATCACCACACTTCCCGCCGCCTTGGCAACGCTCAACGGCTCTCCCATCGTGAATGGATCTGTTGTCTGTCCCTACATTCAGGGGCCGCATCCGGTACCACTGGCGTAAGTTTCGGTTGCTGGTTTCTTCGGCGCATGGTACCAATTCGGTACCAGTAAGATGAACATCTGCGACCGAGGTGCTCCATGGGTACAACCGCAGTTCAAAAATCAGCACGCCCGCAATACGGGTTCAAGGTGTTCGAATCCGGCGAAGGCTTCGAGCCCCAGATGTTCTCCCCGACATTCCCCTCCACATTGGCTGGCCCTGTCCGCTATATGTGGGTTCCCCTGGCTCCTTCCGGGTACTTCCTCGATCCCGACATCTGCGGCACCGGCGAAATCAACCGTCGCGGTTTTCTGCCCTCGATGGAGGAGGCCGAGGCGGCAATTGCGCGCGCTCGGCGAATCGCGGATGGGCTACTGGTGCTGGAGGTGGTGCGATGAACCGGAAGGTCCACTTCCAGGTGTCCGGAATGCTTCATTGTTCGGTGTGCGGGATGTTTCACTGCAACCCTGATCGGGTTGTCGTTTCGCCGAAGTTCGTGACGTGCGGCGTGTCTGCAAACGCACCAAGGCATTTGCGGCCGCAACCAGCCCCGTCGCGCCCCCCGAGCCAACGAAATGATGACCACACCCCGGTCGTTCTCCACCTCGTCCTCACCCACTACTGGTACGACAAGATGGTGGCGGGGGAGAAGGACGACGAATACCGGGCCATGACCGTCCATTGGAAACGCCTGATTTGGGACAGGCGCGCCAGGATCACCCATGTTCGGTTCGCCCGTGGCTACACCAAAACGACGATGCTGAGGCCGGTCCACTCAATCGATATCGGCCTGTGCCCCTATGAGGGGTGGAACGACAGCTACTTCCGCATCCACATGCCGCCGATTGATTCCCCTGGAGGTCTTTCGCCGTGTCCCATCCCTTAATCAAAGCCGAGCAGGGCAGGGCGCTTTGGATCTCAACGGACACGTTCGACCCCTATCACCTTGTGGCAGACCACCCCTGAGAGGAGGCCAAGTCGGGATTGAAGAGGCCAAGCAGTACCGCGCCCCTATGCCAAGGGGCAGTATCTGGAAGGGAGGTGTGGTGAAGTGAACGAAGAACACGAAGACAGCGATGGCATGCCAAGCAGCGACGGGTGGGCCTGCGCGAACTGCACGCACTACGAATTTGGGGATGACGACTCAGCCCCGCTTCCTACAGGTGGAAAAAGCCATGAGCAAACTCAAATTTGAGCCGACGTTGATTTGCCCAAAGTGTTCCGATTCCGGGGATGGAGCCGAATCCGACGATTGGTTTACAAAATTCGTCCTTGGACGTGAGGGGTCGGTGATGTGTGCCGATTGCTGCCATGTTGTTGGAGTCTGGTTCCCCGAGGCTGTCGTAGTTGGGCGCTTTCTGTGCGGTGAGGTGGAGGATGGCGAGTTGACTGATTTCGACGTTGATTTCGCCCCATCCATTGGCGACAACCTCAGGCCTGGAGACGAGGTGTCTCAGCGTCACCCCGGGGCTGAGCTGAAGCTTGTGGCGGCTGTACCACCTCAGGGTGGGGTGGCGTGATGGCTACAACAAATGATGGCGGAAGCGGTCGGTCACCTGAGCTGTACGCACGCATGCAGGTGTTGATCGAGGAGGGGGAACTGCGGCTGGGTGGAAAAAGACGATGCCAGAGTCAAATTTAGCGCGCTTTTGCGGGTCGCACGTGAGATTGTTATGCCCTACAAACATCAAGCGCACTGCTACCGCACCATCGGAGGGGTTCAGTACGCGAATCAATGCGACGTACTGGACGAAGAGCATTTCAAGCTCGTGGAGAAGGCTAAGCGCCTGGTAACTATTCAGCCCCCCCCATCCCCCCGGTTTTTCCCTACGGGTTTTCTTTCATAAAGAGGGGTTGGTTACCTTCGAAGAGGAGGGTCAGGGCTGAGGTGGGACCGATGCCGTGTTTGCGGCAGGTCGACAGGTAGCTGCGGATGCGGCAGAAGATATCGGCGCCCTCTTTGGAGCGGAAGCATCCTGAGATTTTCTGGTGCAGCTTGACCATACGGATGTCGTTTTCACCCTGGTTGTTGGTGAAGGGAACCAGCGGATTGTCGATGAACCGTAGGACGTCGTCCTCGAAATTGCGCAGTCGTTCGAGCAGGTTGCGCGATTTGGAACGTTTCAGCCGCCCCCGCTGCCCCGGTGGTCTGGC
>MNWR01000002.1 GCA_001872725.1 Proteobacteria bacterium CG1_02_64_396
CTCGGCAATTGCTCCTGCATTGCTCTACCTCCTGCATCCATGCAGTCGTGCGCCGGCGGGTAATCGGTCCAAATTTCCCCGGTTTTTCGTCACATAGACGCCACTATGATCCTCAAAACCGTGAAAATTTGGCCTCGATTCCCCACTCGGCTCGCTACGGACGCTCAAGCCCGACAGACTCCTAGCCATCGCCCGTCGAATCGGGCTTTTTTAAAGGAACCAGGCGACCGGCACCCGATGCTCTCCTCCCTCAAATCCATCCTCTACCGCGTGCTCGAAGACCCCGCCAGCCGGGCCAAGCGGATCTTCGATTGGGCCATGATGCTGGTCGTGACCGCCTCGATTGTTGCACTGATCCTCAGCCTCGACCCCTCCCTTCCCCCCGCCGACCGTGAGCGATTGTTTCTGCTCGACGATCTCTTCATCGCCCTGTTCGCCACCGAATATCTGCTACGTCTGTGGGTCTGCTCCAACTTCGGGGTCGATTACCGCCGCGCCATCAAACGGCTGCACCGCCGCTGGCCCGAACGGGGCGGTGTCTGGCAGCGTTGGGAGGCGCTCAAGACGGCGTTGCATCCCAAGTGGGTGTGGATGCGCCAGCCGCTGTCGATCATCGACCTGATCGCCATCCTGCCCTACTTCCGCCCCTTGCGGATGTTCCGGGTTTTGGTCGTCTTCCGGGTTCTCAAACTGCTGCGCTATTCCCGGGATCTGGCCTTCCTGGGCGGGATTCTGCGGGAACGGGCCTTCGAACTGCTCGCCCTGGCGACCGTGGTCGCCCTGGTCTGGGCGATGGTCGCCATCGGCTTCTATTCGGTCGAGATGGGGAGCAACCCCACCGTCGATTCGATTTGGAAAGCCTTCTGGTGGGCCATCGTCACCATCACCACCGTCGGCTACGGCGATATCGTCCCGGTCACCCTGGCGGGCAAGGCGGTCGGGGTGGTGGCGATGATCTTCGGCATCGGGGTCTTCGCCTTTTTCACCTCGATCATCGCCTCGGCCCTGACCGAACGGCTCATCACCTTGAAGGAGCACCATATGGAGCGCCGCATCGAGACCTTGCACGACCACATGATCGTCTGCGGCTTGGGCGACCTGGGCCGCACCGTCTGCCAAACCCTGCTCGACGAGGGAACCCCCTTTGTGGTGATCGACAAGAATCCGCAACGGGTGGCGCGGGCGGTCCAGGATGGCTGGACCGCGGTCGAGGGGGACGCCAGCGATGGCGCCATCTGGACCAAGGTGGGGCTCGACAAGGCGCGGGGGGTGATCAGCGCCATCGGCGACGAAGCGACCAACGTCTACCTGATTCTGACGGTACGCGAACATGCTCCCGGCATCTTCATCGTCGCCCGCAGCGGCACCGCCGCCTCGGAACAACGACTGCGCAAGGTGGGGGCCAACCGGGTGATCTCCCCCGCGTTGCTCGGGGGGGTGCAGATGGCCCACACCGCCCTGCGCCCCTCGGCGAGCAACTTCTTCGATCTGGTGCTGCACAAAACCAACGTCGACCTCTCGGTCGAGGAGCTGACCATCCCCAAAGGGGGAAACTTCGACGGGATGAAGCTGCGCGACAGCCGCATCCGCGAAGACTTCGAGGTCATGGTGGTCGGCATCGTCGAGGTCAACAAAGCGCTGCAATTCAGCCCCTCCCCCAACACCGAAATCAACGCCGGCGACGTCTTGATCTGCCTGGGCAATTTGGACAATCTCGAACGGCTGAGGCGGGCGATTCGGGGGTAGTTTCGAGCAGCAATGCCCCCCTTCATTCTTGAATAACTGGAGTCGGCCGCATGAGTTACGCCCGTCACCTGCCCTACAACGACCTCCCCCTGATCCCCCCTGTTGCAGAGCTCGAAACACGGGCGGTCCTCAAGCAGGCCATCGCCGCCAATCGCAACCTTGCCGATTTGCGCGGACTGGCCCGGCAGATCCCCAACCCACGCCTGCTGATTAACAGCATCGTGCTGCAAGAGGCGCGGTTGTCGTCCCAGATCGAGAACATCGTCACGACCAACGACGAGCTGTTCCGAGCCGCCGCCGACCCCGAGAGACACGCCGATCCCCACACCAAAGAGGTTCTACGTTATCGACAGGCGCTGTGGTTCGGATTCGACGCCCTGCAACAGCGCCCCCTGTCCACCAACCTCTTTGTCGAGATCGTGCGCATCATCAAAAGCAGCAACTACGACGTGCGCCGCGCCACCGGTACCACACTCATCAATCAGAACGACGGATCGGTGCTGTACACCCCACCCGAGGGGGAGACGGTGATCCGTGACAAACTGACCAACCTTGAACGGTTCATCCATGCCCACGAGGGGGTGGGTGAAGGGCTCGACCCCTTGGTGAAACTGGCGGTGCTCCACTACCAGTTCGAGGCGATCCACCCCTTCCCCGACGGCAACGGAAGAACAGGGCGAATCCTCAATATTCTCTATTTGGTCGAGCAGGGGCTGCTCGATCTGCCCATCCTGTTTTTGTCCCACTACATCCTTCACAACAGGCCCGTTTACTACGAGCGACTGCGGCAGGTCACCGAAGAGGGGGGGTGGGAGGCTTGGATCCTCTTTATGCTGGAGGCTGTAGCGCAAACCTCGAAACAGACTGCGGAGCGAATCTCCCGAATTGTGGTTTTGATGGAGGAGGTGCGGCTTCGGGTTCAAACCGAATCGCCCCGGATCTACAGCAAGGATTTGATCGAAGCGATCTTCATGCACCCCTACTGCAAGATCCGTTTTTTAGAGGAATCGGGGATCGCCAAGCGGCAGACCGCCTCGGGTTATCTGCGCACCCTGGCCGATCTGGGGGTACTGCGCCCCCTCAAAATCGGGAAGGAGTGGTACTACATCAACGATGCCTTGCTCGGGGCTTTGGTGGATGCTTGATTCCAGTACATGGGTTGACGCTGTAAACACATCGTTTATATGTGTTTAATTTTTAGATTAATTTAGACATATAAAGTCCGTTCATGGGGCCGTCTTCCGCCAACTCAAGCGTGCGACTTGATCGAACACAACACGGTTGTTGAGGTATTTCCTTTCTTGGGGGGGTTATGTGTTTTAGAACCGGATGGATTCTTCGAATCGGGGCCCCGTTGCTCCCCTTGCTCCTCACCGCCTGCGCCACCACCCCACCCCCCCCCAGCAAACCCTGGAACAAACCATCCCCACCACCATGGCCAACCTGCGCGGCCATCAGGCCCTCTACAACGAGGGGTGGTTGGTCATCACCTCGACCCAACAGGCGCTGGCCCAAGCGCGGGAGGAGGCGGTCGAGTCCTCGGCCATGGCCATTGCGGCAGCCACCGGAGCAATCAGGCGCGATACCGCCGCCTTCACCGCCTCGTTCCAAAACAATCTGAGCGCAGGGATCGACACCGCCTCTGGACTGCACGCAACCGGCAGTCGGCTGCGCCGCGATCTCTTCGCCGGGACCGACGCATGGGCCGCCTACCAACGCAAGCTGGGGATGGAGTCTCTGCAAGGGGTTTGGAACAGCCTCATCAAAGGCAACCTGAGTTTGGGAATCCGTAGCCAGGCCGACCGGGAGGCGCTGATGGCGATCCCCGGCGGCTACTTCAGCGAACTGAAAGAGGATTTCGGCAACATCTACGATTTGACCGCCTGGATGAACACCGACTTCGCCACCCCCATCGCCAAGGCCTGGGATACCGCCTTCGAGCGGGCTGCCACGAGTTTCGACGCCGCCTATCGCCGCTCGGGGCAAGCGGGCAACTCCCTGGCAGGGTTGGGCGATCTGCTGGTCGGCTACTTCGACGCCCTCTACGAAGGGGCGGTGCAGCCCTCGGCCAAAACGTTGGTCACCACCGTCAAGAAGGGGGTGGGGACGGCGGCGCAGGCGGTGTTTTTGCCCACCGCCACAGCGGTGGCCATCACCGGGCGGACCGTCGAGGCGGTGGGGATGAGCGTCTACTACACCGGCAAGCTCGGGGTCGAGATCGTCGCCCCCACCGTCGAGGCGGGGCTGTTGGGGGGGCTGTCGCTGCTCTCGTTCGGAACCCTGCCGGTCACCTACACCGCCGGTTATTCGGCCGGGGCGCTCAATCAGGTCGCCTTCACCGCCTCCGCCCCGGTGGCCGCGACCGCCACGACGGCGGGGGGGGCGGTGCTCGATGCGGCCAAGTACGTTGCCTTTGTGACCTATGACGCCCTGGCCGGAACCACCGAGGTGGCGATTCATGAGGCGACCGCCGGGGTGGTGCTGGGCTACAACGCCCTGACCGCCCTGCCGGTCCACGCCCTGATGGGGGCGGTCGACACCGCGGTCTTCCTGGCCTGGGACGGCCCCCGGTTGGTGGTCGCCATGGCCCAGGGCAAGGTGGGCGGTGGGGAAGAAACCCTGTCGGTGGGCGATCTGCCGGTCGGCTCGGTGGTCGACCTGCAATCCCTGCGCGATCAAGGGATTGCGGTGAAAACCCTGAGCGACGACCCCGAGACGGTGCAGACCATCTTGCAAAAACTCCCCGACGATTTGCGGCAGTAAGGAGCCATGGATATGAACCGACCTTCTATCTTCCCTCTTCTGTTGGCCCTGTCGCTGACCGCCTGCGCCCACCCCGCCCCCGACGATCCGCTGGTCAACACCAAAACCCTGGTCCGCGAGGGACACCTGTCGCTTTACGAAAACGGCGCTTTCCACGTCCCCCACACCTCCATCGCCCTGATTCCCCCCGGTCCCGACGCCCTCGAACTGGCCCAAGAGATGATGGGGATGAAGGCGCGTGAGTCCTTCCTCACCGCCCTGAAACAGGCCCAGGAGTCGGTCTACATCATCCCCGAGGGGACGGCGCTGAGCCTTGAATACGCGGGGAAAATTCAAACCCTAGGCACTGCGGGGGGCGAGGCGGTGACCGACGTGACCCGCCCCCTGGGGATGCTGCTGATCGACCGTTCCTCCGATCTGATCGGCGATTCGGCGGTCGATTCGTGGCGCTTTGGCAAAGAGCTCGCCGAGGAGATGGGGCAATTCGGCATCGTCTTGAGCCGCGATGCGGTCGAGCGGGGAGCCATGCTCGCCGATGCAGGGATGGACCTTGGCCGCACCATCGTGGCCAGCAGCGGCGAGCTGGCTCAAAGGCTTTCGGCAGGTTCCATTGAGGCGAGCGGCGAAAGCCTCGATTTTGCCTGGAGCAGCTTCGTCGACGGCTACCTGGCACTGCCTGAAAACCTGGCCCAGAGGGGTAGCGACGTCGCCGATAGCATTGATCTCACCCAGTTCGAACAGGGGTTTACCCAGGCCAACGAGCTGCGGGCCGAGTATTCCGAAACCTTCACCGACCTCTTCGGACAGGCGCTTGAGCAATACGGCGACGATGTCGCCAGCGATTTCGCCCAAGCGGGCAAGGAGTTCGACGAAAACCTCGATGCTACCGGGTTGGGACTGGCCTCCATCAAGGCGATGCGTTGGGTGTTGCAGGGGGTCTTCTGGGACGGACTCATCAAACCTCTGGCCCAGATGGGCACCTCCTCGGTCGGCTATCTGGCGGTCAACACCGTTGCCTTCCCGGTTTTGGTGGTGTGGAACGAGGGGATGGCGACCACCACGATGGCGGTTGAGGTCACCTGGCACACCGGCGGCATGGCCTACGACATCGTCGCCCCCACCGCCACCGCCGCCCTGGCGGGGGTCTACAGTCTGCTCCAGGTAACAGGCGGCCAAGCTGCCGCCACCACCGTTGGGGTCACCGGCGCGGTGGCCGGTAGCGCCGCCATTGCGACGGGGCAGGCGACCGGGCGGTTGACCCAGGGGGTCGGCTACCTGACCGGGCAAACGATCCGCTACGTCGGGGTGCCGCTCACCGCAGTGGGCGCCACGGTCGGCAAGGGGAGTGTCGGTGTGGTGGGGGGCGCGGTGGGGGCCGCTGCCGGGGCCACCGTCATGGTGGCGGGCGAGGGGGCAAGCCTGGCCAGCAAGGGGTTCGGCACCGTTTTGGCGGGGAGCACCGCCGTGGTCGGCACCGCCGCCTCGACCCTCGCCGGCGCGGGCTTAGGGATTTATTCCCTATCGAAAGCGGTGGTCGTCCCCCCCACCTACGAACTCGGGGGCGGGGTGGTGCTGGGCTACGGCACGATCAGCCATCTGGCGGCCCACTCGGTATTGGCGGTAAGCGACGCCGCCTATTTGGTGTTGTCGCTGGAGGGGCCGCGCTGGGTGATCTATGCCGTGCAGGGCAACCTGGGCAAAGGGGCCGACCTACCCCCCGGGGCGGTGCTCGATCTGAAAAAGATGCAACAGGCCGGGGAGGAAATCCGCTATCTGCCGGTATCGCAGGAGGAGATGAACGCTGTGGTGCAGGGAGAGGTCGGGGATCTACCGGTGCTGCCCCAGGAGGCCACCGCCCCCTGAAGCCGAGGCCCGGTGGGGGTGTGCGGCGGAGGCGGGGGGTCCGGAGGATGGGCAAGCAAACAGTGCGATTTCGCCCCCCATTCGCGGACAGAAGCCCGCCCCAACAAGCCCCCACCCATCCCTCACCCTTGCCTGTAGAAGGTGATTTCTGCCGCTGATTAGGTGTCGCCTTTTGGAGGGCCACGCTCCGTCGTGGCCGTTTTTTATTTGTGGGGCGAAGGGGGAGTGCGGCGTAGCGCGTTCCTGCTGGGGCACTTGGCACGGGCGGATCTTAGGGCGCCGGGTCGCCTCTTCATTCGCGGTCGGGGACCGCTCCTACAGGCAAATGGCGATGTGACCGGGGTCCCCGGAGCTTGTGGGAGGCCACTTCTGTGGCCGAAGCGAAGCCGATGTCGTGCCTAGCGGGAAACGGCAAGAAAGAACCGGCGTCGGGAAGCCCCCCCATTCGCGGCCAGAAGTCCGCTCCCACAAAACCCACCAACCTAGGAGTCTGTCGGGCTTGAGCGTCCGTAGCGAGCCGAGTGGGGAATCGAGGCCAAATTTTCACGGTTTTGAGGATCATAGTGGTGGCTATGTGACGAAAAACCGGGGAAATTTGGACCGATTACCCGCCGGCGCAGTAGGACGATCTCAAGTCCGACAGACTCCTAGCGCACCCCCGCCACCTTCATCGCCCGCCATTGGGGATCGAGCACGAAGTCTTCCCCCAACCGCGCCGCCAGGGGTTGAATTCGGCTGCGCACCTCGGGAATCAGATAGGGGATGGCGGGGCCGAATCCCCATACCGGGCCGGGCCAGGCGGGGTCGTCCTCGAAACGGGCGATGTGGTGCACATGCAGCTGCGGCACCATGTTGCCCAAAGCGGCAACGTTGATGCGGGTGGGGTGCAGAGTGGCTCGGATGGCGCGGGAGAGCAGGGAGGACTCCCGAATCAGGGCGATCTGGTCTTCCTGGCTCAGATCCTGAATTTCGGAAACCCCCTCCCGGTCGGGAACCAGGATGAACCAGGGGTAGGTGCGATCGTTCATGAGCAGCAAACGGCTCAGAGGAAAACGGCCCAGGCTGTAGGTGTCGGCAGCCAGGCGGGGGTGTAGATCTGCCACGGGGACTCCTTTCGAAACACTCCATCAAAAAGCCCCCGCGCCGGTTGGCGCAGGGGCTTTGGTTTTTTACCGGTACAGGCAGAGGTAGGCGGTCTCGACGGTGCAGCGCGCCCCGAATTTCTGCCCCGCCTCGACCACAAACGACTCGTGCTGGGCGATGGGGGTCCAGTTGTCGTCGCCCGGCAGCTTAACCTCTAAGGCGCCGCTGGTGACCGACATGATCTCTTGGCTGGAGGTACCGAACTCGTACTCCCCCGGCGCCATCACCCCAATGGTGGCCGGGCCCTCGGCGGTCGAAAACCCCAGCGATTTCACCTTGCCGTCAAAATATTCGTTGACCTTGAACATGAGGTTTCCATCCAAGCTTCGTTAAAAGGGGGGGCCGGGATTGGCGCCCCCGAACACGCAACTTATTTGTCTGCGTCGACCGGCTTGCCGCGCAATACCTTACGCCCGGTGAACATGGCCGAAATCAGGTTGCTGCGCTCCCTGATCTCGGTGACCACCACCGCCCCCACATGCACCGCCACCAACCCCAAGAGTACCCAGAAGGCCTCTTCGTGGAATTCGACGAAGGGTTTGCGGAAATTGCGCATCTCGTCATAAAGGGTCGGCACCACATACTCCTTGGAGCCGGGGGCCAAATGGGCCAGCAAGGAGGGATCGCCCCCGGTCACCCAGGCTGCGAAGTGACCGCCGTAGGGGGGCAGGTAGAGATCGGTCCCCGCCAAGACCAATCCGGTCGAGGCCATGCCGAACAGAACCAAGAACAGCGCCGCCACCATCAACTTGCCCATCGGGTTATGCCCGGCATATTGGGGCGGATTCCCCGACTTGGCGCCGGCAACATAATCCTTGAGCTGCCCGATAAAGCCGACGCCCAAGGGCAAAACCGCCTTCCACCGACTGTACTTGCCGCCGATGAAACCCCACACGACGCGCCAGGACAGGTTGGCGGCAAACACATAGCCCATGTAGACATGCACCGTCTTGAGCAGGATTTTGCCCTCCCCGCTCAAGCCCAACGCCTTGCCGTTGAGCAGGGCCAGCGCCAGAAAAGACAAGGAAACGACACACAACACGTTGATCCAATGAAACCACCGGGTGGTGCGGTCCCATACCGACACTTCAATGGTTGCAGCTTGTTCACTCATGACAACCTCCAAGGGGTTCGACCTTGTTCGCGGTGGGCGGGACGCCCTCCATGTCATACAGATTATGGGATCTTGCATGACCCCGAGGTGGCGATTTCCTTGCTAATTCATGAACGACGGCCAGGGGGGGCGAACGACGGCTAGGAGTCTGTCGGGCTTGAGCGTCCGTAGCGAGCCGAGTAGGGAATCGAGGCCAAATTTTCACGGTTTTGAGGATCATAGTGGTGGCTATGTGACGAAAAACCGGGGAAATTTGGACCGATTACCCGCCGGCGC
>MNWR01000003.1 GCA_001872725.1 Proteobacteria bacterium CG1_02_64_396
CCACCCCAAGAACACCCCCTCCCCCACCACCTCAATCCCCAGCTTCTCGGCCTTGTCCAGCTTTGACCCCGCCGCCTCCCCGGCGATGACGCAGTCGGTTTTGGCCGAGACCGAGCCGGTCACCTTGCCGCCCCGCGACTCGATGATCGCCTTGGCCTCGTCGCGGCTCATGGCGGCCAGCGTGCCGGTCAACACAAAGGTTTTGCCCGCGAAGGGGTTGTCCCCCTCGGCAACCTCGGTCGGCAGCTCGGGGATCTCCCAGGCCACCCCCGCCTTGCGCAGCGCCTGGATCACCTGCCGGTTGTGGGGCTCTGCGAAGAACTCGACCACCGCCGCCGCCACCTCGGGGCCGACCCCCTCGACCGCCTGCAACGCCTCGATGTCGGCCCCCATCAGGGCGTCGAGATCAAAGCGGTAGGCGCGGGCCAGATCCTTGGCGGTCACCTCGCCAACAATGGGGATGCCGAGCGCGTTGAGCAGCCGGGGCAAGGTGGTGTGTTTCGCCGTCTCCAGCGCCTGCACCAGGTTTTCCGCCGACTTGTCGGCCATCCGCTCCAGCCCCGACAAGGTCTCTTGATTGAGGGTGAAAAGGTCGGCGACGCTCTGCACCAACCCCTTGTCGACCAGCTGCTCAATCAACTTGATGCCCAGGCCGTCGATGTCCATCGCCTTGCGCGAGGCGAAATGGCGCAAGCCGTTTTTGAGCTGGGCGGGACAGGAGAGCCCCCCGGTGCAGCGGATTGGAATCTCGCCAGGAATCTGCGCCACATGGGCGCCGCAAACCGGGCAATGGTCGGGCATGACGAAGGGTTCGGTCCCCTCGGGGCGGGCCTCCAGCACCACCGCAACCACCTCGGGGATCACATCGCCAGCCCGGCGCACCACCACCCGATCCCCCACCCGCACATCCTTGCGGGCCACCTCGGAGGCGTTGTGCAGGGTGGCGCGGCTGACCGTCACCCCCGATACCACCACCGGATCGAGCTCCGCCACCGGGGTCAGCACCCCGGTGCGCCCCACCTGCACCGTAATGCCCCGCACCGTGGTGAATTCCTCTTGGGCGGGGAATTTGTAGGCGGTGGCCCAGCGCGGATCGCGGGCGCGAAACCCAAGCGCCGCTTGGGTTTTCAGGTCGTCGAGTTTGAAAACCGCGCCGTCGATTTCAAAGGGCAGATTGTCGCGACGAGCCAGCAGCCGGGTTTGGTAATCCATCAGCCCCTCGACCCCGACGACCGGCTCCTCAAGCCCTGAGGTGGCAAACCCCCACCCTTTGATGCGACCCATCGCTTCGGCCTGGCTCGCCCCGGCATCGTCGGAGCGTGCCCCCCAGCCGTAGGCGAAAAAGGCGAGCGGTCGGGCGGCTGTGACGGTGGGATCGAGCTGGCGTAGCGATCCTGCGGCGGCGTTACGGGGGTTGGCGAAGGGGGGCTCGCCTGCCGCCAGTCGGGTTTCGTTGAGCTTGGCAAATCCGGCACGGGGCATCACCACCTCGCCGCGCACCTCAAGCAGGGCCGGGATGTCGCCCCCCTGCAAACGTAGCGGTACGTTGCCGATGGTGCGCACGTTGGGCGTGATCTCCTCCCCGGTGGCGCCGTCGCCCCGGGTCGCCCCCTGCACCAACACCCCCGCTTCATAACGCAGGCTCACCGCCAGGCCGTCGAGTTTGGGTTCGGCCCAAAAACGGGGCTCCACCGGGGCCTTGAGGTGACGCTCCATTGCCGCCACGAACTCGGCCACCTCCCCTACGGAAAACACGTTGCCCAGCGACAACATCGGGATGGCATGGCGAACCGTGGCGATCTCCTGCCGCGGCTGGCCCCCCACCCTCTGGCTGGGGGAGTCGGGGGCGATCCATTCGGGGTGAAGCCGCTCGACCTCGATCAACCGCTGGAAGAGGCGGTCATAGGCGGCGTCCGAGATGGTCGGGGCGTCTTGGGTGTAGTAGTGCCAGGCGTGTTCATGCAGAAGGGCGCACAGGCGGGCGTAATCGGCGGATGCGAAAGCGGCGGCCGCAGGAAAACCCCGGACCGGATCGGTATCGTGAATTGAGGTCATGGGGTTGGGATTATACGGCGCCGTGCAGGCGGTGCAGGGCGCGCAGGGTGGAGCCCACCTGGGGCGCCTCATCCATCAGTTTGCGCACCAATTTGGCCGAAAGGGGGATGTACCAACCGTCATGAATCGCCATGACGTCGACCATCCGGGTGCCGTCGAGCAAACCGAGTTCCCCCACCACCTCGCCGCCGCTGCGGTGGCTGATGACCACCGGCTGACCATGGCCGTCGGTGTCGATCATCTCCACCTGCCCCGAAAGCAGCAGCAGCATGCTGTCGGCCACCTCGCCTCGGCGCAGCAGCATCTCACCCCGGCGCATTTGGATCACCGGCAAGCGGTCGAAGGGGACCTCGGCCATGATCTCTTCAGGCAAAAGGCGGAAGAAGGGGTGATCGGCAGGATCGAGCCCCTCGCGCAGCTCCCGTCCCCCCATCTCGGCAAAGAGGTCGTCCCCCCCGGTCGACAAGACGGTCTCCTCCACCTGATTGGGGTTGGCGGCAAAGAGGGGTGCCGGCTGCACAATGTCGGAAATGGGCGGGGTGACGTAGTGGGGGGTGGGGGGGGCGACCGGTTCGGCCTGCCTGTGCAATTCGGCCTGCCGCGCCTCGTGTTGCGCCATCTGCTCGGCAAAACGTAGCGAACGCTGGCCGGGGGGCTGAGGAGCGGGCGTGACCGGAATGGTAGGTGCCATCGGGGTCGGGCTCGGTGTTGCCGGTTCCGGCGTTGCCGGTTCCGACTGTGTCGGTTCCGACCTTGTGGGGGCCGGGATTGCAGGTTCCGGCTGAGGTGGAACAGGCGGTGCGATGACCGGCTGAGCAGGTAACGCATCGACCGATGTCAGCGCCGGGGTAGAGGGGGGCGTCGGCTCAGGATGAGCAGATGGCCGCTCCTTGGTGGAAGCGGCAAGGGCGCCGCCGAGCAAGGTTCCGGCAAGCGCCTCCGCCTGGACTTCAACGGGGGCAACGGGCAGAGCGGCAGACCGGGTAGACACCGCCTCGGGCCGCGCAGGAATAACCCGATCCTCTACCTCGTACCCCTCGGCAGGCTCCACCGGCTTGGGAGGAGGGGCGCTGGCGCGGACCGAGAGGGGCGATGGGGGATCGAACAACCGCCAGACATCCTCGTCCAGCTCCCCCATGCAAAATGCCTTGTGCACGTTAAGCACCGGCATGGCGCGGATATCGACCCGACGGGGATTGGGGATGGGGCGCATCCGCTCATCGAGCACCACCGCCACCTCGGGTCGCATCGGGGCTGAAGAGTGGGGTCGCACCACCTCCCCCACCCCAACGTCGCGTACCGCCACCAGACAACCTGCGGGGAAGGGGGTCATCGCTTTGAGCAGGAAGGTGGCCACCCGGGTGTCATAACGGTGGCGGTCGGTGCGCAGCAGCAATTCCAACGCCTGACTCGGCATCAGGTTGATGCGGTAATCCCGGGGTTGAACGATGGCTTGGAAGGAGGCAATCAGGTTGATGATCCGCGCTTCGACCGGGATCTGGTCCCCCTTCAAGCCATTGGGGTAGCCGGAGCCGTCGATCAGCTCCTTTGAGGTCAAAACGATCCCCATCCACGACTCGTTGCGGAAGGGACCGAGGTAGTCGCTCCACCCGTGTTCGATGGCGGCGCGCACCTTCTCGCGATCCAGGTGCCCCTTGCCCAGCAGGAGGACGCTGCCGCAGTCGTGCAGCAGCGCCGCGATACTCATCTCTTGGATGCGGATCGGCCCGAGTTTCATCAGGGTGCCGACCTCGCAGACCATAAGCAGCCGCTGTAGCAGCCGGGCCAGCCATTCAAGCCGCTTGGGTTCCACCCCCTGCACTTGAAAACGGCCATGAACGAAGCGCACCAACCAGCGCTGCCAATGGATCGCCAGATCCCCCTCCTGCTCGATCTCTCCGACCATACGCATGCTCAGATCGCGCAAGAAGTCTGGATCGGTGGGACGCCCGTGTTCGAGATCGGCCAACAGCTTGTCGATCTTGGACAGGGCGTCGCCCAAAGGCCTGCGTTCGGCCAAGAACTCGGGGGGGAACAGGATGGAGGCAACCATTGAAGTCATGGGGCTTCCCTTATTTGAGGACGGATGGCCATTGCCAGCATGGAGAAAATGTGCGTATTGGGGCAACAATGGCCGATCCGACAGGGCTCTTCAATGCCCCGTTTTGTACGTCCAGTTTACAAAGCCGAGATACTGTGCAACCGGTGCAGAACCTCAAGAGCCTCTCGCAGGTTGGGCAGCCGCTCTTGCAATGCCCTCACCTCTGGGTAAGGCAGCCGTACATAAGAACCGCTCGATTCGACCCGCACCGAATTCTGTCGTACCCCCTCGAAGAGCCCCATCTCGCCAATGGTCGAGCCCGGACCGCGCCGGGCGATGATTCGATCCGCGCTGCCCGGCTCCAAAATCGCCACCTGGCCGGTCAGGATCAGCACCATGAAGTCGGCCTGCTCCCCTTCGCGCATCAGGGTTTGGCCTGTTTCCATGGGGCAGGGGGCCAGCGCCTGGGTCGACAACCCCTGGCGCATCGCCTCGGGCAGTAGTTGGAAGAAGGGGTGTTCCAGTGGGTCGGGGGTCGTCTCGTCGACCGTTTGGACAATATGCACCGCCCCCACCGCCTTGCCCAAGGGGGGATCGAAACGGCTCCACTGCTCGTCGGGTAGGGCCGATAGGGAAAAACAGCGCGAAACAAAGACCATGGCGTTGTCGCGCAGGTCGATCCGGCGGGGATGGACCCCCTCATCTTTCATCCGCGTACCGAGCACCACCCCGACCAGAGGACGAACCGGGGTCTGCCCTCGACTGACCAACACCTCACCAACCCCCACCCCCTCGACCAGTACCAGACTGCCGGGGGGATAGGGGGTCAAGGCATCGAGCAGCGCCTTGGCCACCTTGGGATCGAACTTGTCCCGCTCCTTTTTGAGCAATAAATCCAGCGCCATCCCCGGCAGCAGGCTGGTGCGGTATTCACGGGGCTGCACCACCGCCTGAAACGAGGCGACCAATCCGATGATCCGCGCCTCCAGGCCGACCGCATCGGTCTTGAGTTTTTCGGGGTAGCCCGAACCGTCGAGCCGCTCCATCGCCCCCATGGCGATGCCGGACCAGCGCTCGGATTCGAAGGGAAGCAGCCACTCCCAACCGCGAAAGATGGCGGCGTGAACCTCGGCGGTGGTCACCCGTCCCTGACCCAGCAGCAAAAAGGCGCCGCAATCGTGAAGCAGCGCCGCCAGCCCCAAATCGTGCAAATGGGTGCGGGAGAGCTTCAATGCCGCCCCGGTTTTCAGGGCGACCACCATGCGGTGGAGGATGCGCGCTAGCCAGCCTAGATGCTCAGGGGCGATGCCGTCGATCTGAAAGCGGCCGTAGACAAAACGGACCAACCAGCGTTGCCAATGGCAGTCGAGCTCCCCCCCCGCCTCCATGTCGTCGATCATCCGGTCGATCAACCGCGACACCCCTTCCAGCGACACCGACCGCCCCCCTTGCAACCCCTCCAGCATCTGGTCGAGTGCGGTCAAGGCGCGCCAGACCGGCTCTTGCTCAGCCAAAAAGGGGGGGTCGAAAAGAACGGGGGTGGCGCTCGAATAGGTCATGGTCAGCTCGCTTCCAGCATCCTTTGCAACGATAGCCGCGCCTCGGCTTTCTGCGGCTCGGGGACGGTAATACGGTTGACCACCACCCCATCGACCAGATTGGCCAAAGTCCAGGCCAGATGGGCCGGGTCGATGCGGAACATGGTCGAGCACATGCAGATGGTGGGCGACATGAAGTGGATCTCTTTGTCGGGGTTTTGCGCCGCCAACCGGTTGACCAGATTGAGCTCGGTCCCCACCACCCATTTGCTACCGGGGGGTGAGTTCTTCACCGCCTGAATCATCATCTCGGTGGAGCCGACCTCGTCGGCCAGATCGCAGACCGCCTGGCAACACTCGGGATGGGCGATCACCTTCACACCGGCAATCCGCTGCCGCCACATCGCCACATGGGCCGGTTGGAACATCTGGTGGACCGAGCAGTACCCCTTCCAGAGCAGAATCTTGGCCCCTTGAATCGCCGCGTCGCTCAAGCCCCCCTTGACCTGAAAAGGATCCCAGACGTGCATCGCCGCGTCGGCAACCCCCATGCGATGGGCGGTATTGCGCCCGAGGTGTTCGTCGGGGAAGAAGAGGACCGTCCGCCCCCGCGCCCAGGCCCATTCCAGAATCTTGCGGGCGTTGGAGGAGGTACAAACGATGCCGCCGTGACGACCGCAGAAGGCTTTGAGCTCGGCGGAGGAGTTGATGTAGGTGACCGGAATAACCTTGCCGTCGGCCCCGCCGAGGATCGCGTCGAGCTCGCTCCAGCACTGCTCGACCTGGGGGGCGTCGGCCATGTCGGCCATCGAACACCCCGCCGACAGATCGGGCAGGATCACCTGCTGGTGGGGCTGACAGAGGATGTCGGCGGTCTCGGCCATGAAGTGGACGCCGCAAAAAACGATGAAGTCGGCCTCGCCCCGATTGGAGGCCTCGCGGGAGAGCTTGAGCGAATCGCCGGTGATGTCTGAGAACTGAAACACCTCGTCGCGCTGGTAGTGGTGCCCCAGGATGACCACCCGGTCACCCAAGGCCGCCTTGGCCTTTTGGATGATGTCGATGTGCTCAGCTTCGCTCAGGGCGATGAAGTCTTCGATGGGTTTTGGATTCATTGAAAAAATCTCGTGTGCATGCGGCGGGTTTGATTCGGCGACGGAGCATCTTGAGGGGATGGCAGACAGGGTCAAGAAGTCGGGGGGACACGCCCGCAATGGGTCTATACCCCCGCCACCCCATCCTTCATCAACTTAAATTCGATGGCATCGACCAACGCCTGCCAGGAGGCCTCGATCACGTTCTGCGACACCCCGACGGTCCCCCAACGGCGGGCGCCGTCCCCCGACTCGACCAACACCCGCACCCCGGCGTCGGTGCCGCTCCCCTCGATCACCCGCACCTTAAAATCGAGCAGGGTCATGTCGGCCAGCGTCGGGTAAAAGCCGATCAAGGCTCGGCGCAAGGCGCGATCCAGGGCATTGACCGGGCCGTTGCCGAGGGCGGCGGTGTGCTCCTCCTCCCCCGCCACCGACAACCGCACCGTCGCCTCGGCCAGGGGGATTTCGTCGAGGGAGCGCTTTTCGTCGATGACCCGAAAACCGTGCAACTCAAAATAGCGGGGGCGGCTGCCGAGCAGGCCGCGCACCAACAGCTCGAAAGAGCCCTCGGCCCCCTCGAACTGGTAGCCCAGATGTTCGAGCTCTTTGATGCGGTCGAGAATCGTGCGGATGCGTGGATCGTCAGGATTGAGGTGCACCCCCTCCAAACCCTGGATCTTGTACAAAATATTGGAGCGGCCCGACTGCTCGCTGACCAGCACCCGGCGGCGGTTACCCACCAGGGTGGGGTCGATGTGTTCGTAGGTTTCGGGGTTGCGCTGGATCGCCGAGACGTGAACCCCCGCCTTGTGGGCAAAGGCCGAGTCGCCCACAAAGGGGGCGTGACGGTTGGGGGGTTGGTTGGCCAGTTCAGAGACCAGCAGGCTGACCGGGCGCAGCTCGGCCAATTTGCCCGCGGGCAGCAGGGTATCGAAACCCCGTTTGAGCATCAGATTGGGGATCACCGAGCAGAGGTTGGCATTACCGCAGCGCTCACCCAGGCCGTTGATGGTGCCTTGAATGTGACGCGCCCCCGCCCCCACCGCCGCCAGGGTGTTGGCCACCGCCAACGCCCCGTCGTTGTGGGCATGAATCCCCACCGGCAGCCCCAACTTTAGTGCCGCCGCCACCCCCGCTTGAATCTGCTCGGGCAGAGCGCCGCCGTTGGTATCGCAGAGCACCAGTGCCTCGGCCCCACCCTCGGCTGCCGCCTTCAGACAGGCCAGGGCGTAGTCGGGATCGTCCTTAAAACCGTCGAAGAAGTGCTCGGCATCGAAGAAGAGGGTGTCGACCCGGGTTTTGAGGTAGGCCAGGGAATCGGCGATCAGGTCGAGGTTGGCTTGCGGCTCGATGCGCAGTGCCTCGCGCACGTGTAGATCCCAAGTTTTGCCAAACAGGGTGATCGCCGGGGTCCCCGCCCCGAGCAACCCGGCCAGCACCGGGTCGGCATCGGGAGGGTTGGCGGCGTGGCGGGTCGAGCCAAAGGCGACCGGCACCGCGCCATGCAGCGCCCCCTCCGCCAACAACCCCCGCACCATGGCGAACAGGGCGTCGTCCTTGGGATTGGCCCCCGGCCAGCCCATCTCGACAAAGCCGAGGCCCAGTGCGTCGAGCGCCAGCAAAATCCGCCGCTTGTCCTCGACCGAGAAGGCGACCCCCTCGGTTTGGGCGCCGTCGCGCAGCGTCGTGTCGTAGAGGGTGACAGGGGCCCCCGAGGCGATCACAGCCCCGTCCGCTCCTCGGCAGGCATGTGCAGCTCGAAGGCCTCGTGCAGCACCCGCACCGCCAGTTCGAGGTATTTGCGGGCGACCACCACCGAGATCTTGATCTCGGAGGTCGAGATCATCTGGATGTTGACCCCCTCGTTGGAGAGCACCTGAAACATATGAGAGGCGACCCCGGTGTGGGAGCGCATGCCGACCCCGACCGCCGAAACCTTGGCGACATCGGTATCGCCCGAAACCCCCCGGGCCCCCACCTGCTCGGCGACCTGCTCCAGCAATCCCTTGGCCTGTTTAAAGTCGGCCTCGGGGACGGTGAAAGTCATGTCGGTGGCGCCGTGGTCCGAGACGTTCTGGATGATCATGTCGACGTTGATCCCCGCCGCCGCGATGGGGGCAAAAATGGCGGCAGCGATGCCGGGGCGATCGGGCACCCCTTGCAGGGTCAGCTTGGCTTCGTCGCGGTTGAAGGCAATGGCGGTGACCAGGGCGCGTTCCATGGAGGGATCCTCCGGGCAGACGAGGGATCCCTCGTCTTCAGGCTTGAAGGTGGAGCGCACCCGCACGGGCATACCGTACTTATGCGCGAATTCGACACTGCGGATTTGCAAAACCTTGGCCCCGAGCGAGGCCATTTCGAGCATCTCTTCAAAAGCGATCTTGTCGATGCGGGTCGCCTTGGATTCGATGCGCGGATCGGTGGTATAGACCCCGTCGACGTCGGTGTAAATGTCGCAGCGGTCGGCCCCCAGAGCCACCGCCAGCGCCACCCCGGTGGTGTCGGAGCCGCCCCGTCCCAGGGTGGTGATCCGTCCCCCCTCGCTCACCCCCTGGAACCCAGCAACGACCGGGATCTCCCCCGCCGCCAGCGCGGTGCGCAGGGCGGCATCGTCGATGGCCAGGATGCGGGCGCGGCTGTGGGCGGTATCGGTCACAATCTTGACCTGGCCACCGGTGAAGGAGCGCGCGGGCACGCCGCGGGCTTGGAGCGCCAAGGCGAGCAAACCGATGGTCACCTGCTCGCCGGTCGAGACCACCACGTCGGCCTCCTGGGGCGAGGGACGCTCCCCCATTTGGGCGACAAACCCGAGCAAGCGGTTGGTCTCGCCGCTCATGGCCGAAACCACCGCCACCACTTGGTCGCCGTTTTGGCGCACCGCTTGCAGGATGGCCGCCACATTCTTGATGCGTTCGGGATCGGCGACCGAGGTTCCCCCGAATTTCGCAACGATCAGCGCCATGGGGTTTTCCGTAAAAAAGTAGGGTCCGGCCTCAGAAGAAGCCTGAAAAAACGGGTTGAATCCCCCTTACATGAGGAGGCGCCATTATGGGGATTGCAAGCCGATGCGCCATCCCTGGATTCCCAGCCCAATTGCCGCTTTGTGTCCAAAACATGGACAAAATTTAGTGCGGCGAATCACACATGGTTGACCTATTCTTGAGATCCAGCACTTTTTCTCTGAAATTGCGGAGCGTCCCGTGAGCTTTTTACCCAAGGACCATCCCTTCAAAACGGTGCGCGACTGGCTGCGTTTCGGGGCCTCCCGGTTGGGCGAGGGTGAGGTCGATTGCTCCTCGGGCCAGCAAAACCCGATGGAGGAGGCCCGCTTCCTCATCGCCAAGGCGCTGCACCTGCCCCATCCCCTGCCCGACGAACTGCTCGACGCCGCCCTGCTGCCCGAGGAGGGCAAACGGGTCGCCGACTGGCTGCGCTGGCGCATCGAAGACCGGGTTCCGGCCGCCTATCTGGCCAAAGAGGCCTGGTTCGACGGGCTGTCGTTCTATGTCGACGAGCGGGTGTTGATCCCCCGATCGCTATTCGAAAATCTGTTTTCCGAGGTGCTGCCCGAATTTGCCCTGCCCCTGGCAACCCGGCGCATTTTAGAGATCGGCACCGGCTCGGGGGCCATCGCTGTGGCGCTGGCGTTGCACTACCCCGAGGCCGAAATCGTCGCCACCGACATCTCCGCCGATGCCTTGGCGGTGGCGGCCCACAACATCCAGCTGCACGACCAAGAGGGGCACATCGAGCTGCGCCTGGGCGACCTGTTCGAGCCGATTGCCGAGCATGAGCGCTTCGACCTGATCGTCAGCAATCCCCCCTACGTTTCGGACGCCGAAATGGCCGACCGCCCCCCCGAGTACCGGCACGAACCCGACCTGGCCCTTGCAGCGGGGGAGGACGGCCTGGAGGTGGTGATCCGCCTGCTCGAACAAAGCGCCCACCACCTCAACGATTGCGGCTACCTCATGGTCGAGGTCGGTTTCGACGCCCAGAGCATCCTTGAAAACCGCCTTCCCGAAGGGACCATCGACTGGCTGCCCATGCCGTTCGAGGGCTCCGGGGTGTTTGCCGTCGACCGCTCCCGCTTGAACGGCACCGCTTGGCGCGATCTGCTGGCGGCCCCCGAAGATCTGATGGCCTAAAGAAGCGCCGATTTATTAGCGCTTCCGAGCGGCCCACGGCTGGGATGCCACGTGGTGCGCTGTCGTAGGAGGCGACCTAAGTCGCCGAAGCTTTTGGTTTTTGCCAGGCGTGCTGATTCAAGACAGGAGGCCTTTCATCAGCGTTTTCCTAAGGCCAACGGGGGGCGCCCGCCTCCCCTCCCCCCCCACCGGGTTGTGGGTTAAGGTTCCCCGCGTTTTCTTTCGATCCAGCCCCTAGCGAGGAGCCCATGTCTTTCGATCCCCTGGCCCTACCCATCCACCTGCCCGCCCAAGAGATCCCACTACCCGAGGGGGAGAGCCCCGAAGCGATATTGGTGCAGGTGGTCCAAGCGATCCGCGCCGACACTCTGGCCGAACGGATCGACGCCGCCCTGCTTTGGGCTTTGGGTGAGGGGATGCTGGTGACCCTGGTCGGGGTCGAGGTACGCGACGGGGTGATGCCGGTATCAAGCGGGGCGATGCCGCTGCTCTGGTGCGAAGCCGACCAAGCCACCCCCCTGCTCGAAAACCCCAAGGTGATGGCCCGGCTGCGCCGCGAATACGAGGCGGTCGCCATGCTGGAGGGTCGCAAGGGGGACAACCCCTACGGCGACAGCGAAGAGGGATGCGGCTGCTCGGTGCCGGTGTAAGATCCCCCCCCACCCCCTCATACGACGGAACACCCACATGCTCAGTCACGAAGAGGTTTTGGATCTATTGCAGGATTTGGAATCGGACCGCATCGAGCGCACCGTCTCCACCAACAAAACCGACAAATTCGGTGAGGCGATTTGCGCTTTCGCCAACGATTATCCAAGCCACCGTCAACCGGGATACCTCATCGTTGGTGCACACGATGACGGTCAAATTGCGGGGGCGACCGTCACCGACGAACTGCTACGCAACTTGGCCGCCATCCGCTCCGACGGCAACGTCCAACCCCCTCCGGCCATGAGCGTAGAAAAAATCAAGTTCCCGGATGGCGAATTGGCCATCGTCGAGGTTCGGCCATCCCCCTTGCCGCCGGTGCGCTACAAAGGCCGGGTCTATATTCGTGTCGGTCCGAGAAAAGCCATCGCCAACGAGCATGAAGAACGGGTGCTGTCGGAAAGGCGTTCGGCCCTGATCCACACCTTCGATGCCCAGCCCATCCCCGAAGCCACCCTTACCGACCTGACAGTGCGGCTTTTCGACGAATATCGTGCCCTGACCATCGATGCGCAAACCATCGCTGCCAACCATCGCAGCATTGAGGAACGACTCGCCTCACTGCGATGTTTCGACCTTCACGCCCGTGCGCCAACGGTGGCCGGTATCCTGTTGTTCGGCACCAATCCCCGGTATTTCCTTCCCGGTGCTTACGTCCAGTTTCTCAAGTTCCCGGGCGTCTCCATGGCCGACATGCCCGAGGATGAATTGTCGGCTTCGGGCGATTTGCGCACGGTGCTCGATCTGATCCGCAACAAAATCACTGCCTACAATCGAACATCCGTAAGACAAGGGGAGAATTTCCGGGATCGCATCACTCCTGACTATCCCGAATGGGCGTTGCGGGAGCTCTTTCATAATGCGGTGATGCACCGCGATTACGCCTCGACCAGTCCCATTCGGTTCTATTGGTTCGCCGATCGCATCGAAATTCAAAACCCTGGCGGACTGTACGGAACCGTCACCCGCGAAACCCTGACCCGGCGCAACAGCTATCGAAACCCTGTCATTGCCGAAGCGTTGAAAGGGATGAATTACGTCAACAAATACGGTTACGGTATTCAACGCGCCGAAGCGATGCTGGCGGAAAACGGGAATCCACCCCTCGATTTCGAAATCGACGACCGTGTTTTCGGCGTGACCATCTGGAAACGAACCCCATGAGAACCATCGCCTTTTTCAACAACAAAGGGGGGGTCGGCAAAACCTCCCTGGTCTACCACCTGGCATGGATGTTTGCCGAACGTGGCATTCCCACTCTTGCGGTCGACCTCGATCCTCAAGCGAACTTGAGTTCCATGTTTCTCGACGAGGACCGTTTGGTTGCGCTTTGGGGTGGCGGCGGATCGGTCGGCACCGTGTTCGATAGCCTGCAACCCCTTATGAACCGAACCGGCGATATTCTCCCCCCCCATATCGAACCGATTGCCGATCGCCTTGGCTTGATTCCTGGACATTTGGCGCTTTCGAAATTCGAGGATCTTCTTTCAGAGAACTGGCCCAAGTGTCTGGGGGGCGATGTTGCGGCGTTTCGTGTCGTCACCGCTTTTCATCGCATCGTTCTCGATGCCGCAACCCGCATGTCGGCCCAGCTGGTGCTGATCGACGTGGGGCCCAATTTAGGAGCAACCAACCGTTCCGCCTTGATTACCGCCGAACAAGTCGTTTTACCCCTGGCCCCCGATTTGTTTTCGCTGCAAGGTCTAGAGAACCTCGGCCCAACCCTGCGCGAATGGCGCCAAGGGTGGAAAAAACGTTTGCTCGAATTGCCTTCGGATTCCGGTATCCCGGTACCCAACGGCGAAATGCGGCCGGCCGGTTATGTCGTCATGCAACACGGCATTCGCGACAGTCGCCCGGTCAAAGCCTATCAACGCTGGCTGGACCGCATCCCCAGGGTTTATCGCACTGCGGTACTGGACGAATCGCCTCTGCAAGTCCCGTCTCCAGATCAAGACCCCTACAACTTGGCTCTGCTCAAGCACTACCGCAGCTTGATGCCCATGGCGATGGATGCCCGCAAACCCATGTTTTTTCTCAAACCTGCCGATGGCGCCATCGGAGCGCATGTCGAAGCGGTTCGGGCATGCCATGCCGACTTTTTGGCGCTTGCCGGTAAAATCGCTCGCAATATCGACATCGATTTGTGCTAAACACCCCCCACGTGCCTCCTTCCTCCCTTCCGACTTGCCCCCGCCTCCCTCTCGACGCCCTGCAACTGGCCGCCCTGGTTCCAAGCTTCAATACCCGCAAGGGGCGTACCCTCAAAGGGGGATGGACCAGCGAGGCGGGGGTGGTCTTGGCTCTCGGCCATGAAACCCTGCACCTGCGCCTACTCCCCCCCATCGTTGGCCCGGTGCTGGGGGATGAGCCCCCCCGCCGCGACACCCCCTTCGGCGGCTGGCTGAATACCCACCTCAAGTCGATGAAATTCGCGGGCGCCGCCGTTATCCCCGGCGAGCGGGCGCTAAGGCTGCGGCTGCACAAGGTGCGGGTCAGCGGCAAGGCGACCGTTTACGACCTGTGGCTGATCTTCCGCGGCCCCCACAGCCAGATGGCGGTGGTCGAGGAGGGGATCGTCCGGCTGACCCTGCGCAACGAGGGGGTCGAGGGTTGGTGCCCCGGTTTGCCCCCCCCATTGCCGCAACGGCAGCCCTTTTCCCTTCCCCCAAAACTTGCTCCCCTGCTCCCCGATTGGGATCCAACCACCTTCGACCCCGCCGCCCCTTGGCACCGCGTGGAAACCCCCGAGGGGGTGCTGCTCCATCCCTTGCCGTTGCTCGGCGCCACCCCACTACAGGGCGACCCGGTGCAGGCCTGGAGCGACCTTGCCCTGACCCGTTTGCAGGGGCGCGGAGCGGCGCAGCAAACCCGCAAGGTCGAGGCATTGTTGCAACGACTGGAAGCTGAAAAAACGCGGTTGGAGGGGCACCGCGAAGGGCTGATGCAACGGATCGAAACCAGCGACCCTGCCCCCTTGTGGCGGCAGGCCGAGGCGCTCAAACACGCCGGCCGACCCGCGCTGGAGGGGGGGTATTGGCTGGTCGACGACTGGCACAGCGATCCCCCCGAGACCCTGCGCATTGCCAAAGGGGAGCACCCCAATCCCCAAGGGTTGGCCCAAGCGCTCTACCGTCAGGCGGAGCGGGCGACCCGCATTCGGGAGGGGGGGGCCATTGAGGCGGGGCGGTTGGAAGAACAAATCGAGGAGGTCGCCGGACGGATGGCCCGGGTGACGGCAGGGCTCGAAACCCCGGCCGACGAGCCGCCCAAAACCGGCGGTCGGGTCAAAGGCAAAGGGCGCCTCGCCGGCACCCCCCCACCCCCACTGCGGCGCGACGCCCAGGGGCTGGAGGTACTGATCGGCCGCTCCCGCCAGGGCAACGACCGCCTCACCTTCGGCATCGCCAAACCCTACGACCTGTGGCTGCACATCAAGGATTTGCCCGGTCCCCACGTGGTGCTGCGCCTGCCCCGCAAAGGCTTCGAGCCCCCCATGGAGGCGGTGGTCGCGGCGGCAAAGCTGGCGGTGCAGTTTGCGGGGGGAGAAGGGAAACACTTCGTGGAGTGGTGCCCGATCCATCAGGTAAGGCGGATGCCCGACGGGGGGCCGGGCGAGGTGACCTACCATGCTGCGGGGGGGGTGTGGGTGGAGGGAAACAAGGGGTGAACCATGAATTGCTGCAATTGGGCCGCTTTTCGTTGGTCGGCGTCGCCTCGACCCTCATCCATCTGAGCATCGTCGTCGCTTTGGTCGAATGGAGCGGGATGGACCCGGTCCCGGCCAACGTGATCGCCTATGCCTGCGCGGTCCTCTTCGGTTTCGTCCATAACTACCGCTGGACCTTCCGCAGCACCGCCCCCCCCCTGCATGCCTTCCTGCGGTTTGCCCTCGTCGGCGGGGTGGGACTGGGCAACAACTGGCTGCTCATGACCCTGGCGGTGCACCACTGGGGCTGGCATTACCTGTTGGGTCTAGCGCTGGTGGTGGCGATCAACACCCCGCTGACCTTCTGGATCAATCGGCACTGGAGTTTTCGCTCCGCTCCACCACCGCAATCTGAGTGAGTCCGGTCGGGAATGGGATGTGGGCCGCCAGTCGCCCCTCGATCCCCACCCAGACCGCCAGAAACCGATTCAACCACGCCGTCGGCAATCGCTCGCCGTCTCTCCCTCCCGACAGCAGACGTTGCGCCATCGCCAGAGGCAACAACGAAACGATGTAGCCGCTACGCCACACCACCCTCCCCCCACCTGCCTTGATTACCCGAAACAACTCGGCGCGACGGTAACGGCGCAGATGGTGGTGCACCTCATCGTGACGACCCCAGAGGGAGGGCCAGCCGGGGACGGTCAGGAAGAGTTTCCCTCCCGGTTCGAGCAGATCGAGCAGAGCACGAATCGTCCCCACATCGTCGGGAACATGTTCCAGCACATCGGTGGCGATCACCCCGACGAAACTTCCAGGGGCGAACGGAACGGCGTCGGGCAACCGCCCCCGCACCAGCATCCCCTCCCCCCCTTTGGTTTGGGCGTGTTGCAGTGCCTGAAGGCTCAGGTCCATTCCAACCACCTGACCAAACCGTTCCCAGGTATTCAGGTTACCTCCCGTGCCGCACCCCACGTCGAGCAACCTGGGTTGAAGGGCATTGGGTAGAAACCGCGTTAAAAGCGACTCGACCGCCGTCCGCCGACCTCGATACCACCAATGTGCTCGACCTGAGCCATCTCTTCGTAAGCACGGGGTTCCATCAGGTCTCCTCGGCCTCGGGTGCCAAAATTTCCCGACACAAATAGAGGGGACGCTGCTTGCTCTCGAAGTAGATCCGACCGACGTATTCCCCCAGCACCCCCAACACCATGAGCTGGATACCCCCCAACGTCAGGAGGACCACCATCAGCGAGGGGTAACCGGGGACAGGATTACCGTGCAGGAGGGTATCGACCACCCTGTAGATGGCGAACAGGATGGCGGCCACAAAAGTGGCCACCCCGAGGTAAAGGCTCATCCGCAGGGGGATGGTGCTGAACGAGGTGATCCCCTCCAGGGCAAAGTTCCACAGCTTCCAGTAGTTCCACTTGGTGGTCCCCACCGCCCGGGTACGACGCTCATAGGGGACGCCGATGCTGGGGTAACCGACCCAGGCAAACATCCCTTTGAGGTAACGCTGCCGTTCCGGCAACTGTTTGAAGGCATCGACCACCCGGCGCGACATCAGCCGAAAGTCCCCCACGTCGGCGGGGATCTCGACGTCACTGGCCACATCCTTGAGCACCCGGTAGAAGAGAAAGGCCGTGATCCGCTTCGTCCACGACTCCCCCGTGCGGCTCGTCCGCACCCCGTAGACCACATCAAACCCCTGCCGCCAACGTTCCAACATGTACGAAATCAGCTCTGGGGGGGCTTGCAGATCGACATCCATGACGATGGTCGCCTGTCCCCGCACGAAATCGAGCCCGGCGCTCACCGCCGCCTCCTTGCCGAAATTGCGGGAAAAACTTAAGGCCCGAATGCGAGGATCGGCCCGGTGCAGCGCCTCCACCATCTGCCAGGTGGCGTCGGAACTGCCGTCGTCGACGAACCAGATCTCCCAGCCGTTGGTGCCAAGAAGAGGGGAATCGCCTCCTCTTCATTGAAGACCGGCACCACCACGCTGCACTCAATCGAGCTCATGGGGCTTCCCCCTCCATAGCAACAAACGAACATCGTGCCCCTCCGACCCCTTGAAACGGGCCAAGGGCTCAAAACCGGACGGGGGGCATTGCAACACAGGCCGGACGGCTCTCCCGAAAGTTCTTGTTGTCGACCACCAACACCACCGGGGCCAGAGGGAGCAGCCCCTGTTCCAGCGCAATCAGATCTTCGCCGTAATGGGGCCAGCGCAGCGGCAGCCCGGCGTAATAGGCAACCTGCGGTTTGCGGTCGACCACCGTCGCCCCCGCCGGGGCATGGGGCGCCAGCCAGAGCCCCGCCTGGCGCAGCGCCAGCGGCAGGAGCAGCAACGCCAGTAGCCCCAGAGCACTCCAGCGACGCCAACCCTCCAGCTTGGCCAACGCATACCCGGCAAAGCCGATCCACAGCGCCATGAAGGTGGAAAGCACCCGGCTTTCGACGATAAATAGCAGCAGCGGCAGGCTGGCAGCGGTCGGCAGCGCCAACCAAAGGAAGGGGCGTTTGTCGCGCCATGCCAGCACCACCCCTAGGAGTCTGTCGGACTTTTCCCAAGGACATGAGACGATATGAGGCATCTGTCGTAACAAGCCGAGGAGCCCCGATTATGAGCCGATTCATCCCCGCCGACCGCCGTGCCCCGTATTTGCTTGCGCCGTCGTTGTCGGATTGGCTGCCCGACGATCATTTGGCGCGGTTTGTGGTGGAGGTGGTGGATCAATTGGATTTGACCGACCTGATCCGGAGTTACGCCGGTCGGGGCTCTGCAGCGCATCATCCCCGCATTTTGCTGGCGCTATTGATCTACGGCTACGCGACGGGGGTGTTTTCCAGCCGGAAGATCGAGCGTGCGACCCAC
>MNWR01000004.1 GCA_001872725.1 Proteobacteria bacterium CG1_02_64_396
CGCTGGTGGCGTCGCCGCTTAAGGTCAGGGTATCGCCGACCAAGGCGCTGCCGTTGGCGATGGCCGGGGTGCCGGTGAAGGCCGGAGCCATGTTGCCAAGGATCAAGGCGCCGGTGGTCACCGGGGCGCTCCCCCCCTGTCCGTCGTCGGCGGTGACCAGACAGTCGATGGCCTGGTGGGCCTGGGTTGAGGTCAGGGTGAAGGTGGCGGCGGTGGCGCCGGGAATGGCGACCCCTCCGGCCCGCCATTGGTAGCTCAGGGTGACGGTGTCGCCGTCCCCATCGCTGGTGGCGTCGCCGCTTAAGGTCAGGGTATCGCCGACCAAGGCGCTGCCGTTGGCGACGGCGGGGGTGCCGGTGAAGGTGGGGGGGGTGTTGAGCAGGGTGAGCGTGGCGGTGGTGGCGGTGGCGGTCAGCCCGAAGCCGTCGTCGACGCTGACCACCGCATCGATGGCCTGGTGGGCCTGGGGCTGGGCGACGGTGTAACTCGCCCCGGTGGCGCCTGAAATAGCGACCCCGGCGGCCCGCCATTGGTAGGTGGTGGTCAGCGGATCGGCGTTGGGATCGGTGGCGGCGGTGGCGCTCAACGTCAAGGTGTCGCCGACCACGGCGCTACCGTTGGCGATGGCGGGGGTGCCGGTGAAGCTGGGGGGCAGGTTGGCAGCCTGTTTGCCCAGGGCGATCTTGCCAGCGACATCAAAGGCCAGGTAGTTGGCGGTCGCGGCATCGAACAGGGCGCTGTTGACCGGCATCCCGGCTAGATCGCTGGGGACCAGACTCCAGTTTAGGCCGTCGGGCGAGGTGAACACCCCCGGGGTGGCGCCGTTGTAGCGCGATGTGGCGTCGGGGATCAAAAACCGGACGCCGTCCCAGGTGATTCCATAGGGGCGAACCGCGGCAAGCGAGGGGGCGGGGGTCCAGGTGACGGCGTCGCTGCTGACCACCGCCTTGGGGGTACCCAGCCCCACCGCCACCAAGAGGCCGCTACCGTTGGAGGTCACGTCGCTGAACGAGGTGGCGACCCCCGAGGTTTGGGGGGTCCAGGTCACCCCGTCGGGGCTGGTGGCGATGCCGCCGTTGGCGCCTGCCTGCACAAACAGCCCCAGGGTGGCATCCCAGATGAGGCCGGTGGCGTTGGTGCCGAGCGAGCCGTTGCTGGCGTGTTCGGTCCAGACCACCCCGTCGGGGCTGGTCCAGCTGATGGGGATGCTCCCCCCCCCGCCGTAGCCGGTCGCCACCAGGGTGACGCCGTTCCAGGCGACCCGCAGCATGATGGCGGTATTGCCGACCTGGGGGCTCCAGACCACCCCGTCGGGACTGGTGAGCAGGGCGCCGCTGGCCCCCACCGCCACGAATTGGGTGCCGGTCCAGGTCACATCGCGAAGCGATGCGGTGGTCCCCGAGGTTTGGGGGGTCCAGGTTAAACCGTCGGGGCTGGTGACGATCCGCCCGGCGTCGCCCACCGCCACGAACAAACCGTTGCCCTTCACCCCCCGGGAGAGCTTGTCGTGCACTCCGGTCGAGCGTTCGGTCCAGGTGATGCCGTCGGGACTGGTGAAGATCTGCCCCCCCATCCCCGCCACGACCCATTGCACCCCATCCCAGAGCACCGAGTTGAGGGTCCACGAGGCTGAGGTCGAGCCGGTGAGGGTTTTGCTCCAGGTGGCGCCGTCGCTGCTGACGTAGGCGCCGTATTGACCGACCGAGCAATACTGGAGGCCGCTCCATCCCAATTGCCTGGGGTAATGGGCCATCGATGCGGCGTTCAGGGCGCTCCAGACCACCCCGTCGCTGCTGGCGATGGTGTAGAGATTGGCGGTGCTGACCACCCAGCGGGCGCCGTCCCAGGTCGCCCCCAAAAAGCCTGAAGATGATGCGTTGAGTGGCAGGGCGGCGATGGCGGCGGCGGGGTCTTGCTGGGTCCAGGTCACCCCATCGGGGCTGGTCGCCATCATCACGCTGCCGGTGGATCCTCCCCCCCCTACCGCCAGGAATTGGCTGCCGTTCCAGGCGACCTGCTTGAGGGTTTCGTAAAAGGCCATGGTGGGGAAGCTTTGAAGGGTCCAGTTCGCCCCTGCATCGCTGCTGGTGATGACCGAGCCTTGGTCCCCCACCGCCACCAGGATCCCCCCCCCTTCGACCACGCCGAACATCTCGCGCCCCCCCCTTAAAGCCGAGGGGGTCCAGGTCAGGCCGTCCAGGCTGGTGTAGCACTTCGATCCGGCCCCCACCGCCACAAAGCGGCTGTGGGTGGCGCTCCAGATCACCGCGTTCATGCCGGTGATGGCCGGGGTCACGGCGCTCCAGGTCGCCCCGGCATCGGTGCTGCGCACGATCCCCCCGATGTTCGAGGTGGCGACATAGATCCCCACCCCGTCGGAGGCGACCCCGCCGATGAGGTCGCCCACCGGTTTGGGGTTCACCAGTTGCCAGTTGTAGCTCACGGCCAAGGCCGGGGTGGGCAGCAGAGGGGTAAAGGCGGCCAGCGAGGCCAGCAAGATGGGGCGGATCGGGAAGAGGGGTTGTCTCATAGGGGGATCCATTCGATGGGGGTGGATCCCCCTCCCCACCGTGCGGGCGGTGGGGAGGGGGTCTGGAAGGTCGACGAATCAAGGGGAGGGGTTAGAACCCCACGGTGCCGATGAAGCAGCCGCCCCCGCCACCGCCGGCTGAACCATCCCCGGTGGTGCCTCCGGCGGTGGTGTTGGCGGCGGGGATCGTCAGGGCTGCGACGGTCACGGCGGTGATGCCGCCCTGGCCGTCGTTGGCGCTCAGCGCCACCGAGATGGCGTGCCCCTCGTGGGTCGCGGCGACGGCAAGGGTCGCACCGGTTTCTCCGGTTAGATCGACCCCGTCGCTACGCCATTGGTAACTCAAGGTGACGGTGTCGCCGTCGGGGTCGCTGGTGGCGACGCCGCTCAGGCTCAGGGTGTCGCCCGCCACCGCCGAGCTGTTGGCGATGGCCGGGGTGGCGTCGAAGCTGGGGGCGGTGTTGCCCACGGCGATGGCGGCGGTGGTGGCTTGCACCGGGTTCGACTTGCCGTCGTTGATGAAGATGAGGCAGTCGATGTTTTGGTGGGCCAAGGCCGGGGTGACGGTCAGGGTGGGGCCGTTGGTGCCGACCCCGGTGATGACCGCCCCGTTGTGCCGCCATTGGTAATAGAAGTTGACCGTATCGCCGTTGGGATCCGAGGCGAAGCCGTCGGCCAGGGTCAGGGTGTCGCCCACATGGGGGTTGAGGTTGGCGATCGCCGGGGTGCCGGTGAAGGCGGGGGGAAGGTTGCCGGGTTGAACCGGCGCGGTCTGGTGCTGGGCAAACCCGCCGAAGGGGTCGGTCGCGGTGACCACGCAGGTGACCATCGCGTTCAGGTCGGTGTTGGCGACGGTGTAGGTCGGACCCGTGGCGCCGGGAATGTCGACGCCGTCCGCCTGCCAGCGATAGGTGGTGGTGAGCAGATCGCCGTTGGGGTCGGTGGCGGCGGTGAATTGCAGGGTCAGCAGGTCGCCGACCGCAACCGGACCGGCATTGGCGATCTCAGGGTATTCATCGAAGGTCGGCACCCCGTTGCCGGGGATGTAAGGGGCGGTGGTGGCGGTGGTGACCCCACCGCTTTGGTCGTCGGCGGTGACGACACAGTCGATGGCCACCCCGATATCGGCAGGGGCGATGGTGTAGTCCAGCGCGGTTGCTCCGGGAATATCGACCCCCGCCGCCCGCCACTGGTAGGTCATGACCGGGGTGGAGAACGGGTTGTCGTCGGTGACCGTGGCCTGAACCTCGACGACTGTTCCCACGGTGGATGAGATGTTGCTCACGGTGGGGGGGGTGACGAACACCGGGGGGTTGTTGAAAAGGGCCAAGCTGTCGGATGTGACCGTGGTGAGCCCCCCGTTGCCGTCGTCCGCGGTGATATCGCAGGAGAGGCCAAAACCCAATTCATTGACGGTGATGGTGAAGGTGGGGCCGGTCGCCGAGGCGATAGGAAGCCAGCCGTCCAGATACCACTGGTAGGTCAAGGTGACGGTGTCGCCATCGACATCGCTGGTCCCCAGGTTGGTCAACGAAACGACGTCGCCCACATTGTTGCCGGTCGAGGCCAGGGTCGGGGTGCCGGTGAAGGTGGGGCGGTGATTGGCGATCGTCACCGGGGGTGTCGTGGCGGTCGCCACCCCCCCCAGGTTGTCGTCGACGGTGATGGTGCAATCGAGGGATGCCCCGGCATCGCTGGGGGTCATGGCGTAAAAAGCGGCGGTGGCGCCGGGAATGGCCACCCCATTGTTGCGCCACACATAGGTGTAGGTCAGCACGTCGTTGTCGGGGTCTTGAGCGTTGGCGTTGAGCAGGCTCAAGGTGTCGCCGACGGCAACGTTCTGGGTCTTGATGGTGGGGGGGGTGGCGAAGGCGGGGGGGTGGTTGGGGAGTACGGCGCCCAGACTGATGTGGCCGAAGGTGTCCACGGTCAGGTATTGACCGCTGCTGGGCTCGAAGAGCGCCCCCTTGCCGGCAATGCCGCCGATGTTGGTGGCGGTTTTGCTCCAGGTGACCCCGTCGGTCGAGGTGTAAATGGTCGGTTTGCTGTTGACCGTGACGTTGATGGGAATCAGGTACCGGCTGCCATCCCAAACGATGCTGATGCTTCGGGTGCCGTAACTGGGGAAGGTGACGGGGCTCCAGGTCACCGCGTCGGTGCTGACCAAGACGTTGGGGGTTCCGATGCCGACCGTGACCAAACGACCGTTGCCGTCGCTGGTCACACCGAGCAGGGTGCCGGTGGTGTTCGAGTTTTGTGGGGTCCAAACGATGCCGTCGGGGCTGGTGGCGATGCCCCCCCCCGAGAAACCGACCTGGACGAACAGGCCCAGGGTCGGCTCCCAGATCAGGTCATTGACGTTGGATCCCAGGCCGCCGTTGCTGCTGGGGGTCCAAGTCGCCCCATCGGTGCTGGTCCAAGCGGCGGCGACCCCCCCTTGATCGCCGACGGCGACCAGGGTGACCCCATTCCACGCCACGGTGAGCCGGTTGCCGGTAAGGCCGACCTGGGGGCTCCAGGCGATGCCGTCGGGGCTGGTGACCACCGCGCCGTTGTTGCCCACAGCGACGAATTGGGCGCCCGTCCAAACGATGTCGTTCAGGGTTTCAATGGTGTTCGAGGTTTGCACCGTCCAGGCGACCCCGTCGGGGCTGGTGGCAATCCTTCCTGCGAACCCCACCACCACGTAGAGGCCGCCTGCGAAGGCGGCGCGGTTCAGGTCGTCGTGGATCCCCTGGGAGCGTTCGGTCCAGGTCGTGCCGTCCGGGCTGGTATAAAGGGTTCCACCGCTCCCCCCTGCGATCCACTGGGCGCCATCCCAGGCGACCGTCTTCAGGAAATAATTGGCCTGGGGGGCCGTCAGGGTGTGGTTCCAGGTGACGCCGTCGTTGCTCACAAAAGCGCCGTATTGCCCCACGGCGCAGTATTGCAGGCCGTTCCAGCCCAACGCCTTGGCGTAGGTGTTCGTCCCTGCCGTGGGTGAGGTGGTCAGGGCGCTCCAGGTCACCCCGTCGGCGCTGACCAGACTGTAGAGGTCGCGGGTGGTGACGACCCAGCGGGCGCCATCCCAGACCACACCGCCAAGGGGGGTCGTGGCCGATACGGTGGGGAGGGTGGCGATGGCGGTGGCGACATCCTGCTGGGTCCAGGTCACCCCATCGGGGCTGGTCACCAACAGCTGGGCCCTTGTGTAACCCCCAACCGCCACAAAGAGGCTGCCGTTCCACGCGACGTGATCCAGCGACGAGAGGGTGCCGGGAACCACCTGATTTTGGCTGACCCAGTTGGCGCCGCCGTTGCTGCTGGTCCAGATGGAGCTTCCCCCCCCTACGGCGACGAGGATGCCGTTGCCTTCGGCGAGCGCTTGAACCGGATAAGAGTTTGGCCTGGTGGTGGGGCTCCAGGTCAACCCGTCCGGGCTGGTGAAGGATCCGTTCGACCAATTGCCCATGGCGACAAAACGGCTGTGAGCGGCGCTCCAATAGACGGTGAGGCAGCCGGTTGCAGTTTTAACCTGGCCCCAGGTCGTCCCCCCGTCGCCGCTGCGCAGCAACGTCCCCTGTTTGCTCACCGCCACAACAACCCCGCCGCCATTGCTGGCAAGCGCACCGATTTCATCGGGGGTGGGCAGAGGGTTGACCTCTTGCCAGCTGTAGGTCAGTGCGGCCCAAGCCGGGACGGTGAAACCGGGAATAAGCCCAACCGTCAGGATCATGGCCAGGCAGAGGCGATGGATGGTGTTCATGGGTGCTCCTTAAAAAATGATCCTGAAATGAACCGAAGCCAGACCGTTGGCGATGGTGTCGATGGTTCGAAAGCGATGGGGATCGAGACTCAGGGCAACACGATGTTGTCGATCCAGGCGGCATCGAGGCCGACCGCCACCGCGCCGTTTTTGATGTAACTCCAGGAGTAGGTGTGGCTCCCCGCCGGGACCGAAAACTGCACCCGCTGGAAGCCGACCGCCCCCGACCAACGCCCCCCGGTCGGGACAACCCCGTCGATGCTGAAGACCAGCTCGTCCATCCCCGCCTCGCTGTCGACCCTCAGATCGAACGCAATCGAGCCGGCGACCACCGAATCGGCCACAAACTTGACGTTGCTGGTGTTCCCATCGGCGATGGGGGCGCTCTTCAGGCTGTGGCGTCCGGTGGCGGCAAAGTCGGTGGTGATGAACCAAGGCGATTGATTCAGACCGACCCCCATCGAGGTCGGCCAACCCCCCTCGAAATCGAATGCGACGCGGGCCAGGTAGAGGGGGGAGCCCCCAAAGTGGTTGAGCACCACGGTGGGACTGCGCTGGACCGAGACGGCGGTGACCCCCCTGATCTGGCGGCTGGCGTCGTTGCCCCAGCCGCGCAGGGAGCCGTCGCTCATCAGCACCATGGTGTGGTCGCCCCCACAGGCGATGTCGACCGCCGTGGCGACCCCGACCGCCTGAATCGGAGCCAGACTGTTGGAGGTGGTGAAGGTGGCGTCGCCCAGAACCCCGTTCAGATTGCTGCCCCAACTCCAAACCGAGCCGTCGGCCAGCAACGCCGCCGAGTGGGATTGCCCCGCCGCGATCTTCAGCACGGCAATGCCGGGGGGGAGTCCCAGCACCTGCACCGGGGTGGCGGTGTTGATGGTGGTGCCATCCCCCAGCTGTCCTCGGTCGTTCTTGCCCCAGGCCCAAATGGCTTTGTTGCCCACCAGCGCCAGGGCGTGATCCCCTCCGGCGGCGATGGCGGTCACCTTGGTCAGTCCGACCACCTGGGTCGCCAAGGGGGTGGCCAGGGCGCCGCTGAGCACCCCTTCGCCGACCTGGCCGAATTGGCTCGATCCCCAGGCCCAGACGCTTGCGTCGCTCAGCAGCGCCAGCGAATGGTGGTTTCCGGCGGCAATCGCCTTAGGCAGGGCGACCGATTGGATCTTGCTCAAAACCGGGGTGGCGCTGTCGAGGGTGCTGCTGTCGCTGAGCTGGCCGTTGGCGTTGGAGCCCCAGCTCCAGATCGAGCCGTTGGCCAGCAGCACCATGGAGTGGGTCGCTCCGGCCGCCACCCGACTGGCGCCGGACAGCCCGCCGATCTTCACCGGGGTGGCCGAGGCGATCAGGCTGTTGTTGCCCAATTGCCCGGCTGCGTTGCAGCCCCAACTCCACACCTGTTTGGCGGCGTCGATCCCCAGCGCATGGCAGGTATGGGTGGCCAAATCGAGCATGGTCCCCAGGTTGGGAAGGGGGGCGGGATCCTGGGCTTGCGGCAGCAGGGGGGGGAGCACCTGGGTGCCCAGTTGCAACCCGGTGTTGTCGCCCCAGCCCAGCGCCACCCCGGTGTCGGTCAGGGCCAAGGTGTGGGTCTGACCGGCAACCAGCCTCTCGCGACCCGACAAAGGGGCGGTGCGGGGGGCCTGAGCCACCGTGATCTTGGCGGTGGCGCTGCCGACGTTGACCCCGTCGCTGGCCGAGAAGGTGATCGTGTTGGTTCCGTAGGGGAGCCGGGGGGTGGTGGTGGCGGTGACCGCCGGGTTGGGGGCGACGTTGTCGACGGCGCTCCCTGCGGCCAGGAAGGCGGCAACCGCCGGATCGCCGGCCGAGACCCCGTCGATGCCATCCCCCATCACCGTGATGTCGAGCGGGGGGGTGACCACCGGGGGGGTCATGTCGACCACCCGGACGGTGACGCTGCCGGTGCCGACGTTGCCGAAGCGATCGCTCCCCATGATCTGCACCGTCGTGTCGCCCAGGGGGAACTGGGTGGGGAGTGGGGCGTAGCTGGTGACCGCCACCGAAGAGATATGGCCGTCGCTCCCTTTGCGTCCCATCAGGTAGGCGTTCAGACCGGCGGCGGCAGGGGCGTTGGCGGCGACCCCGGTGGCGTCGGTGGCGGCGATGAGGGTCACGTTGGGTGGGAATTCAGGGGGGCCGATCACGTAGAAATAGCCGGTCATGGTGGCGACATTGCCCGCCGCATCGGTGGCGGTGAAGACCACGGTGTGTTGCCCCCGCCCCAACAGCGCGGGCAGGTTGTGGGTCACCACGGGGGCCGGATCGACGGCGTCGGTGGCGGTGATCGCCGCGAGTAGGGCGGTCACCTGCGGATCGCTCAGGAACAGCCCGGAGTTGGGGCCGCCATTGAGGTCGACGAACGCGGGGGGGGTGCCGACCAACACGGGGGGGGTGGTGTCGCGGACCGTGACCGTGTAGGTCGCCTGTTGAACGCTCCCCAGGGGGTCGGTGGCACTGAAGGTCACGGCGGTGCTGCCGACCGGCAACAGGGTCGGGGCGTTGTGGGTCACCGTCAGGGGTTGCCCGGCGGCGTCGTACCCCTGTACCGAGCCGAGCCAGGCCAACGCGGTGGCATCGGTCGCGGCCACCGCCCCGCCGAGGGGGGAGAGGGCAATCGCGTCGCCCAAACTCGGGGCGGTGAGGGTGGGGCGATCCAGCACGGCGATGGTGGCCTGGGCGCGGCCCAGATTCCCGGCGGCGTCCCGCACCTCGAAGGTCACCGCGCTGCTCCCCACCGGCAAGGGATTCGGGGCGTCGACGGCGATGGCGCTCAGGGGGCCGTCGTAAGCGTCGGCGGCGCTCCCCCCGGCCAAAAACAGGGCGATGTCGCTTTGGCTCAGCCCATAACCTGAAACCGATCCCCCGCCGAAAGCCAGGGGGCCAACCGGCGTCGGGCTAAAGAGGTTCGGTCGCGGCTGCGCCCCCATCCCCCCATCGCCCAGGATGCCCCAGCCCCAGACGGTACCGTCGCGTCGCAGCACGAACCCGTTGTTTTGGTTGGCGACGATCTTGACCGCCCCATCGACCCCGGGCAGCGGGACGGGGCGCAGGGCCGCTTCGGCGAACCCTCCGGGCATGTTGTACCCCCCCCAGCGCCAGACGGTGCCGTTGCGGGCCAAGGCGTATTCGTTGAAGCCGCCGTAGGAATCGGCCAGTGCGGCAACCGAGCCGTTCAGGCCGTTGCTGGCATCGAGAGCGATGGGGGTGGCTTGATTCGAGATCGACCCTTGCCCCAATGAGGCGTGGCTGTTGTAGCCCCAGACGAAGACCTTGCCCTGATCGGTGCGCACCATCAGGTGGGAAAAGCCGGCAAACACCTCGGCCGCCCCGGCGATGGGGGTGTCGAGGGGGACCGGGGTGGTTTGGGTGGTACCGGTGCTGGCGGCGTGCCCCATCATCCCCCCGCTGTTCACCCCCCAGACCCAAAGCGAGCCGTCGTTTTTCAGGCCGAGATGAAAAGTGCTGCCGGTGGCAAAACGGGCCATCCCCCGCAGCGGCTCGACCCGAACCGGCGCGAACACATTCAGCATGGTGGAGGCGCCGCACAGTTGGGCGGCGTTGTTGTAGCCCCAGCCCCAGACCGTGCCGTCCCCCTGAATGGCCCAGGCAAAATCGGCGTGGGCCTGAATCGAGCGCACCCCGTTTAATGTCGGGATGGGGGCCGGGGTCTCGACGCGGGTGGCGGTGTTGCCGTCGCCGCGTCCCAAGAGCCCTTTGCTGTTGCCCCCCCAGGTCCAGACGGTGCCGTCGCTTTTTAGCGCCATCCCCATGTTTGCGGCGGCGGCGATGGCGACCACGCTGTGCAGGCCCGGCACCGGGGCGGGGGTCATGCCGCTGGGGGTGTCCAGCCCCCACTGCCAAACCCTGCCGTCGCTCATCAAGGCCAGGGTGCGGTCGGTCGTGGCGGCCAGATCGATCACCGTGAAGGGGGTGACCTGGTCGGGGGCGACCGTCCAGCGCGACAGGGTCAAGGGGGCGGGGGGGGTGACCACCGGGGGGGTCAGGTCGGCCACAGTCACCGACGACACCACCGAATAGGGGGCCCCGCCGCCATCGTGGGCGGTGAAGGTGACCGGGGTGGTCCCCACCGGGAATTGGGTCGGGCCGTTGTGGGTGATGGTGGGCAGGCCGCCCAGGCTATCCCGGGCGCTCGCCCCCCCCAAGAAGGCGACGATGGCCGGATCGCTGCTGGCCAGGCCGGCGGCGCTGCTGGTGGTGACCACCACCGGCGCCGGGGGGATCAGCTCTAAGGTGTTGCTGACGGTGATGGTGGCGTTGGCGCTGCTGGTGTTGCCCGAGGGATCGGTGGCCGAAAAGACCAGGGGATGAGACCCCACCGTCAGCGCGGGCAGGGGCTGGTTGTAGCGCACGCTCAGGTCGCCGCTCACCCCGTCGCGGGCGGTGGGGGAGGCCAGGAATTGGGCCAGGCCCGGATCGCTCGGGAGGGCGGTGGTGCTCGGGGCAACCGGCATCACCACCACGCTGGCCGGAGCGGCGATGACCGGGGGGGTGGTGTCGACCAGGGTGATGGTCGATGCGGCGGTTTGGGGGGTTCCGGCGCCGTCGACGGCGGTGAAATGAACCGTGGTAACCCCCAGGTGAATCCTGGCGAAGGGGGGCAAATCGTGTTGGACGCTCAGCGTCCCCCCGAGGCTGTCGACCGCGCTGGCCCCGGCCAAAAAGGTGGCGATGGAGGGGTGACTGAGCGGCAGGGGATCCATCCGGGTGACGTCGATCTGCACCGGGGCGGGGGGGGTGACCACCGGCAGGTCGGCCACCGTGACGGTGGCCTGGGCGCTGGTTTGATTCCCCCCGCCATCGACGGCGGTGAAGGTCACGGTGGTGACCCCCTTGGGGAAGGTGGTCGGGGCGTCGTTCCCGATGACGATTTGGTTCATCGCGGTGGCGGCGTCGTTGGCCGATGCACCCCCCAGGAAGGCGGCAATGGCCGGGTCGCTGGCCGGGGTGCCGCTTAATCCTGCTGCCTGCACCACGATGTTGCCCGGTGCCTGAACGGTCGGGGGGGTGAGGTCGGCGATGGTCAGGTTGGCGACGGCGCTCAGCGCCGGTGAACTGACATAGAACGTTATGCTGAAGGTGCCGAATTTCGGATCGTTGATCCCCGGCAGGCCCCGATAGGAGACCGGGAGCCGCTTGCCGGTGGCATCAAAGGCGAGCGCCCCGTTCAAAAAGGCTTTCAAGGCGGTGTTGTGTAGCTCCGAAGCCCCTTGGGGGGAATCGGCATCCACCGCCGTGGCGAGGGGGGGAATCAAGGTCGCGCCGTTGATGACGACGACCCCGGCGCTGCCGGTGGCCACGTTCCCGGCGGCGTCTTGGGCGGAGAAGTCGACCACCGTGAGCCCCATAGGGAAGCTGGTGGGGGCGTTGTGGACAATCGGGGTGATCGGGCCGTCGACGTTGTCGAGCGCGGTCGCCCCGGTCAAAAAGGCGGCGATGGCTGCGGTGCTGGCGGGTAGCGAAGTCGCCCCCCCGACGGGGACGGCGATGGGGGCGGGGGGGGTGAGGGTCGGCGCGGTTTGGTCGGCCACAACGACGGTGGCGGTCGCGGTGGTGGTGACGGTCGCGGCGGTGGCGCTGAAGGTCACCGTGGTGCTCCCCACCGGGAAGACGGTCGGGGCGTCATGGCTCACCGTCAGGGGGGCGCCGGTGGTATCGAAGGCGGTGGCGCCGTTCAAAAAAGCGGTGATGGCCGGATCGCTGGCGGCGACGCCGCTCCCATTGCGCGCAGCCACGGTGATCGGGGTGGGGGCGGTGACCAGGGGGCCGTTCGAGACGGTGACGCTGGCGCTGGCGCTGCCCTGGTGTCCGGCGGCGTCGCTGGCGCCGAAGGTGACCAGGGTGGTTCCCAGCGGGAAGGTACTCGGAGCGTTGTGGCTGATGAGGCTGATCGTGCCATCCACGGCGTCGCTGGCGCTGGCCCCGGTCAAGAAGGCGGCAATCGCTGGGGTGGTGGCGGGTAGCTCCCCCCCATTGGTTGAGGTGACCGAGATCGGCGCGGGGGCGGTCACCGTGGGGGGTGAAAGATCCGTCACCGTCACGGTCGCCGTGGCGGTGGCGGTGAGGTTGTTGGCGTTGGCCGAGAAGGTCACCACCGTCGCCCCCAGAGGCAGGGTGGTGGGGGCGTTGTGGGTGACGGTGATGGCAGAGCCCGCCCCGTCGAGGGCCGAGGCGCCATTCAAAAAGGTGGCGATGGCCGTAGCGCTGGCGGGGGTGCCCGAAGCCGAGGCGGCGTCGACCGTAACGGGGGTCGGCGCGGTGACCGAGGGGCCATTGGGCACCGTGACGTCGGCGCTGGCGCTGCCCAAATTCCCGGCGGCGTCGTGGACCGAGAAGGTCACGGTGGTCACCCCAATGGGGAAGGTGCTCGGGGCGTTGTTGCCGATGACGGTGATGGCGCCATCGACGTTATCGACGGCGCTCGCCCCCCCCAAAAAGGGGGCGATGGCAGGATCGCTGGCGGGCAGGCCGTTCCAATCGGCGGCGTTGATGGTAACGGGGGCTGGGGCGGTCACCACCGGGGGGGTCTGATCGACCACCGTGAGGGTCGCCCCCACCGAGGTGGTGAGCCCGCCTGCGGTGGCCGAAAAGGTCACCACGGTGTTGCCCAGCGGCAATTGGGTCGGGGCGTCGTTGCCGACGCTCAGCGCCCCACCCTGGGAATCGCTGGCGGAGGCGGCATTGAGCCAGGCGACCACGGCGGGCAGGCTGGCGGGGGTGCCGGAGCCGTCGACGGCGGCGACGATCAAGGTGGGGGGGACGGTGACGGTCGGGCCGTTTGAGATCGCGACGGTGGCGGTGGCGCTGCCGGGATTGCCCGCTGCATCGACGGCGCTGAAGGTCACGGTGGTCGTCCCCACCGCAAAAAGGGTCGGGGCGTCGCTACCGATGGCGGTGATGACCCCATCGACGTTGTCGAGGGCGCTAACGTTGGCCAGAAAGCTGGCCAGGGCCGGGTCGCTGGCGGGGGTGCCGCCGGGGGTGGCGGCCGCAAGGGCGATTCCCCCCGGACCAGTCACCACGGGGGGGGTCAAATCGGCGACGGTCACCAGCACGGTGGCGCTACCTGAATTGCTCGCCCCGTCGACGGCGCTGAAGGTGACGGTGGTCGAGCCCAAGGGGAAGGTCGTCGGGGCGTCGTTGCCGATGACGGTGATCGCTCCGTCGACATTGTCGACGGCGCTCGCCCCGGCCAAGAGGGGGGCCAGGGCGGGGTCACTGGCCGCAATGCCGTTGGCATCGACCGCCGCCACGGTGATCGGGGTGGGGGCGGTGACCACCGGAGCGGTCAGGTCGGCCACCACCACATCGACCGCTACGGCGACCTGGTTGCCCGCCGTATCCGAAACGCTGAAGTGGACCGTGGTGGTGCCGAGGGGCAGCACCGCCGGGGCGTCGTGGGTGATGAGGGGCAGGGCGCCGTCGATGTTGTCGGTGGCGGTGATGGTGGCCAGAAACGCTGTGACCGTAGGGCTGTTCAGGGGCAGCCCGTTGGCGTCGAGGGCGGGTAGGGTCACCGAGGCGGGGGCTTGCAGCACCGGGGGTAGGGTGTCGACGACCACCCCGCCCCCCGTGGCGCCATCGCCTCCTCCGCCACCCCCGCCACAGGCGCTGACCAGCATCGAGAGGAGTAAGAGCCGGGCGGTCCAAAGAAGCTTATGTCCTGATTTCATGGTTGATCTCAAATCTACGGTTTCGCACTAGGGAAACGCTGAAAAAGGGCTCTTGCCTTTTCTACGCATACCAAACCAGCCACGGACGTTCCTGGTTTTGGCGACCCTCCATGGGTCGCGAGGAAGCGCCGAATCGATCAGCGCTTCCTTGGGGTTTTAGGTGCCCAGAAATGATCCGTGGCCAGCATCGGCAAGTGGCCGGATCGATCCCTTTTGCGCGAAGGATGCGGGAGCCTGTGTGGGGCGTCTGTGAATGAAAACGAGGGGGCAAAACCAAGCTTTTTTGTTTAAAAAAGCCAGTAAGTATAAGGCTTCGATCGATTTTTCCGGGCAAGCTAGTGGAATGCGGCGGCGGGCGGTATCGCACGAACGCGCGATACCCTCGGGCTCGGTTTTGTGCATGAGCGACCGCCGAACAAAATGGCGCCGGAGCGGCGCCGATTTGTTTCGCGTGCACCAAGGCGCGGCGCGTCCCTCCGGGCGCCGCGTGTGGTGCGGAATTTCAGCGGGCTGGAGGGTGGTGCATCGGGCAGGCTCAGGTCACGTGCCCAGTTGGCATGGGGGGCGAAAAGGTGATGTGGACCACGGCGTTGGGTCGATTGCGGGCAAGGGGGGGGATTACCGCTTGACGGCTGGGGTTATTTGAAGGGGGGGTGGCGGCGGATTTTTCGGCGCCGAAGGCGGCGTGCCTATTCAGGTAGGCCCGAAACCGCTTGGCGCAGCATGGCCCAGATCAGCGACATTCCGGGATGCTCCTCGGGCGGGGCGGCGCGCCAGCGGGCCAGGATGGCATCGGCCCCACCGATCGCTTCGCGGCGTTCGGACAGGGGGCTTTGCGGGGGGTATGCCAGCGGGGTCACGATTTCCCCCACCTGCACCACCCCCGGATGCGAGCGGCTCGGATCGGGCTCCGGATCCCCCTCGACCCCCTTCAAAATCAGGCTGCGCGGTTGCCCCAAGGCGACGTTGATTTCGGCCATCAGCCCCACGTAGGGGGGGTGAAAGACGCCGTTGAGTTGGCTGTCGCAGCGCAGCGGATTGAGCAGCCGCGCCACCGTGTTGGCAAAGGTGCGCACCCCCAGTCGGGGGCGCAGGTTGAACAGCTGCGCCAGCGGGGGGCAGAGGTCGGTGAGGTCGAGGTAGACGATTCCCTCGCTTGCCAAGATCGCCGCCCCCTCGCGCAGATCGCCCCCCCGTCGTATTCCCAACGCTTTGAGCACCGGCCAGGCGGCGATCCGCCCGGGGATCGGGTCGATGCCATGCACCACCACCGGCGTCCCCCCGTTGGCCAGCTTCAGGGCGGCGGCCAGAATCAGCGGGTCGCTGCGGCGCCGACCCGCGTAGCAGGGCAGATCGAGCGCCCCGCTTGGGGCGACGACCTCCCCCCAGCCTGCCACATGATCCCGCGCCGCCTCGACGAAACCGGTTAGCTCTGCCGCCGACTCCCCCTTCATGCGCAGGGCAATCAAGAAGGCGCCGAGTTGCAGGGGGTCGGCAGCGGGCTGCATCAGGGTCGCCAACGCCCAGCGGGCCTGTTCGCGGTCGAGGTCGCGAGCCCCTTTGGCGCCGCGGGCGATATGGGCGATCAGTTCGGGGATTTGCACGGTGTAACCTCGGGGGAATGGGGAAAATTCGTTCGAATCGCGGGAAGATGTGATCCGATGCACCGAAGAAAATGAAAACCGCTCTCAATCTACCCCGGCGCGCCTGAACCATCATCAAGCGGCGACTATCGAGGGGCAGGGGGCTCCAATGAACATCATTCAAACGGGCTTGGCAACGGCAGGACTGGTATTGGCCTTCACCGGCGGCAGCGCTGCTGCCGACGAGCGCTGGACCGACGAGTGGTGGGTCTGCTCCAAGCCGGTAACGTCGGTGGGAATGCAGTTCGATTGCCATCAGAAGGGGAACGAGGCGACTCAGGTCGAGGCCAATATGGCGGCGATGGCGGCCAAGGGGCTTCGAACCTATTCGACCACCACCGAGGGGGATCGTCTGGTGGTGCTGTTTGGGCGGATGCTGGCCTCCTCCCGCTAAATCCAGTTTTCAACACCCATAAAAAAAGGCGGGCCAAGCGGCCCGCCTTTTTTTATGGAAGCGCTGATTTAATAGCGCTTCCGAGCGATCCAGGGATGGGTCGCCAAATTCAGGAACGTTCGTCGGAGGCGACCTAAGTCGCCGACGCTCTGCTGATTTTGCATGCGAAGCCAAAACGACGCCGCCTCATGGCGCCTACTTTTGGTTTTTGCGAGGTGTACTGATTCAAGGCGGGATGCCTTTTATCAGCGTTTCCTTATGAATCTGCGACCGTTTTGAATCAGCCGTGCGCCGCCTTCAAAGCCGCCTGGTAATCGGGTTCCTCGACGATCTCGGGGACCAGTTGGGTGTAGACGACGGTGTCGTTTTCATCCAGCACCACCACCGAGCGGGCGCACAGACCGGCCAGGGGGCCGTCGGTCAGCAGCACGCCGTAATCCTCGGCGAACCGCTTGTCGCGCATCATCGAAAGCGCCTTGACGTTCTCGATCCCCTCGGTGGAGCAGAAACGGCCCTGGGCGAAGGGGAGGTCGGCGGAAACGACCAACACCACCGTGTTCTCAAGACCGGCCCCCTGCTCGTTGAATTTGCGGGTCGAGGTGGCGCAGACGGCGGTGTCGAGGCTGGGGACGATGTTCAAAATCTTCTTCTTGCCGACAAACGTCGCCAACGAAGCGGTGCTCAGGTCGCCGGCAACCAGGGCGAAATCGGGGGCTTTGCTGCCCACGGCGGGAAGATCGCCATTGGTGTGAATGGTGTTGCCTTTCAGGGTCACGGTGGACATGGGGCTACTCCTGTGAACAAGGTGGGAAAAAGGTCAGCCCAAGGGGGGCAAGGGAATGCGGACGTCGTGGGGACCGTATGATGGTAATAACCGAGTAAAATTCTACGGTATTCTTTTTGGGGTTATTTATTTGTACGGATTTTGGGGATGGGCGGGGTGCTAACCCGGATTTTTCATAAAACTCCGGGTTAGCACCCCGCCAAAACGGCGGCGCCCCAGAGCCCCATCCGGTCGGGCTCAGCAACGACGTGCAGGTCGAGCCGCTCGCGCTGCGGCGGTAGGGCGTGGGTATGCCAGGCGGCCTCAAGTGCCGGGCGCATCAGGGCAAAGCCGTCGGATCCCCCCCCGCCAACCGCCATGGTGGCGATATCGAGGGTTTTGGCCACCAGCGACATCGCCAGCCCCAGCGCCGCCCCACCCCGTTCGAAGGCGAGCTGGGCGTGGGGCTCGCCCCTTAAAGCCGCTTTGTACAGGGTCAGACCATCGGAGCAGGGTTTGCCGCTCGCCTCGGTGTAGGTGCGCAGCATGCCGCTGACCGAAGCGACCGTCTCTAGGCAACCGTGGCCGCCACAGCCGCACAGCCGGGCCAGATCGTCATCTTCGACGGTCAGGTGCCCCAGCTCCCCCGCCATCCCCCGCATCCCGCTCCAGAGTTTACCCCCCAGAATCAAGCCTCCCCCCACCCCCGTGCCCAACGTCCAGACCACCAGATCGTCTTGGTGGGAGGGTGTGCCGAAGCGGTGAATCCCCAGGGCGGCGCAGTTGGCATCGTTTTCGACCGCCACCGGTAGCCCCAGGGCGCGGCTCAGATCGTCGGCCAGCGGCAGGTTGTTCAAACCGGGAAGGTTGGGGGAGGCGGTGAGCAACCCCCGGTCGAAAAAGCCGGGGAAGCCGATGCCGACGCGGGTCGCGCCGGTCTCGTGAATGCGACTGCGCAAATGGGTGGTCAGCACCCCCAGGTCGGCCTTGCCGTTGTCGCCGAGCCAGGGGAGCGCCACCTTGACCGGGGAGCCCATACGGGGTGTGCCCCGGTCGGGGCAGGGGCCGACCAGGGCGCTACGCACGAAGGTGCCGCCCACATCGACGGCGAGGATCGGATCAATCCAGGGGGAGGGGTGCGATTTCATGGTAGAGCTCCAGATAGTGCCTTCCCGATTCGTCCCACGAGGCGTCGCGGGCCATGCCGCGCGCCGCGACCGACTGCATCGCTTCGGGCGATTCAAAGAGTCCCAGCGCCCGGTGGATCCCCCAGGAGACCCCGCCGACGCTGGCATCCTTGAAGACCACCCCGGTGGAATGCTCCCAATCGTCGTCCACATGAACCACCGAGTCGGCCAGCCCCCCGGTGGCGCGAACCACCGGAATTGCCCCGTAGCGCATGGCGATCATTTGGGTCAGGCCGCAGGGCTCGTAGCGGGACGGCACCACCAAGAAGTCGCTGCCGCCGTAGACGCGATGGGCCAGAGGTTCGTCGAAGCCGTGGATGTAGCGCACCCGCTCGGGGAAGCGGTCAACCAAGGATTGAATCTGCCCCTCGATGTCGTGCTCCCCGGTTCCCAGCACCACCAGATTAAAGGGGGGGGGATTGAAGTGGTGGACCGCCTGGGTGAAGAGGTCGATCCCCTTTTGTTTGGCCAACCGGGAGACCAAGCCGAAGGTGGGTAGACGGGGGTCGAACCCCATCTCGGCGGCGAAGGCTGCCCGCATCGTCGCCCGCTCCTCGGGGTCGAAGTAGGGATGGGGCAGCAAGGGATCGAGGATCGGGTTCCAGGTCAGGGTGTCGATGCCGTTGAGGATGCCGGTCACCCCCCGCGCTGCCAGCAGCTCGTGCAGCCCCTCCCCCCCTTCCGGGGTGAGGATCTCCCGGGCGTAGGTGGGCGAGACGGTGGTGATGGCGGTCGCAGTGCGGATCGCCCCCTCCAGCCAGCTCATGGCGCCGTCGCCCCGCTTGAGATTCGGCCACTGAGCGAAGTCGATTCCCAGGTCGTCGAAGAGCTCCCAGCCGAAGACCCCTTGGTAACCCAGGTTATGCAGGGTCAGCACGGTGGGCAGGTTCAGGCCGTATTGGGGCATGAGCAGCGGCACCAACCCCGCCTGCCAGTCATGCAAATGCAGCAGGTCGGGTTTGTGCCGCGCCTTCTGGGCGGCGATCAGCACCGCATGGTTGAAGAAGGCAAAACGCAACGCCTGATCGTGGTAGGCGACCGTTCCTCCCCGTTCGCCGTAGGGGTGGGGACGGCTGCCGAAGAAATGGTGCTGGCGCACCAAAATCAGGGGGATTCCCGGTCCCCCCGCCGGATCGGCCAGCCGTGCCCGTACCAGCGCCCCATCGAAGGGGAAGGGGCCGAGCCACACCCGAAAGCGGTGGGTTACCGCCCGTTCGACAATGCGCGGATCGCTGAGCAGCGGGCCGTATTCGGGCAGCACCACCGCCGTCTCGACCTGACCCACATGAAACAGCGCCTCGGGCAGCGCCCCGACCACGTCGGCAAGCCCCCCCGCTTTGGCGACCGGGGCCAGCTCGGGGGAGACCATCCACACCCGCAACGGGCGGGGTGCCTTCGCAGCGGCTTTGGTCGGTGTGGCGGCGGGGGACTTACGGCGTTTGGCTGGGGTGGTTTTAACGCTCATAGCGTCCTCTCCAGGTCTGGCGAGCCTGACCGGCCCGCACCACCTTCGGCGGAAAGGCGACGGTGAGGTCGCCCCCCTGAAAAATGCGCTCGAAACCGGCTTCAGACAGATTCACGGTGTGGCGGGGGCGGTAGGTGACCGAGCACCCCTCGGGAAGATCGAGGGTCAGTTGAATCCCCGACCAGGTGTCGAAAAGCCGGATTTGGCGGCAATCGGTGTGGGCCGCAGCCTGTCCCAGCCCGGCGACGATCTCCCCCCCTTGGGGCAGGGCCAGTTCGATGCGCCCCGCCACCCCGTCGCAGCAGGGGAGGATCAGATGCCAGGTGCACAGCACCGGCTCGGGGCAGGCGATGGCGCCCAGGCCCCAGATCCACGCCTCCTGGCCCGCCACCAAATAGCGGCAACCCGGCTCCCCCTCGATCCCCCAGGGGGGCGTTTCGCTCAGACCCTGCCACAGGCCGGAGCGCAGCGGCTCTTCCTCATGAACCAAGGCCTCCTCCCGCCATTCGGGGGGAAGCGCCCGGGGGTTGTGGATGGTGGCCGGGGCCTCAGCATCGGCCACATGGCCGTGGGGTGCGCAGGGGGTGTGGTAGGGCTGTTTGTGCCGGGCGACCAGGTCGCTCAAGGCGACCCGGGCGGGAAGGAAATCCCATTCGCGAATGCCCCCCTCTTCGTCCAACCACATCTGAAAATCGCCCTGGCGGATCCGGGTGATAGTGCCGATGGAGGGGAGCTCTTCTTCGCTCCACCCCTCGGGCAGATCGAGGGCGTTTTCGGACTCAAGCAGGCTGGTGTAGATCTGACGGCGCAGGTGGGGCAGGTAGAGGCCGCCGAAGACCCCGTGCCAGTAGGCGTCGTTGGCCTGGGCCCGGTGCAGCCCCTCCCGGGCCGGATGATCGAGCGGCTGATCGTCGAGTAGACCGGAGAGCCCCAACATGCGCCGGTGCATCCACAGCGCCTCGGGGTAGCGCACCAGCATTTGGTGCCAGGGGGCACCGATGATGCGCGGGGCGTATCGGGGCCACTCGGGGGTCTCACGCAGCCGCGCCTCCAGATCGGCCATGGTCTCTTGCCCGCTGGGGGGGAGCGACCAGACCCCCATCTCCCGGTAGCTGGTGGTGGTTAGATAGGTGGGGCGGGGGGGAAAGGTGTCGAGCGCCTGGCTGGGCAAAATAGTGGTCAGGGCCGGATGGGCGGCGAGCTGGGTGAAAAGATCGTCGATCCAGCCGCTGCCATAGACCCAGGCATGGGTCTCGGGCCAGGCGCCGAATTTCTCTCCGTCGTCGACCATCACCGCCAGTTTGCGCCCCTCCTCGGCCCAGCCGACCAGCTCGCTCATCAAATCGGCGACCGGGGCAAAGGGGATGCGGTAACGCAGCCGCTCGCTGATCGGCAGCAGTTTCAGGGGGTGGCCCGCGCTTTCGGTTTCGAACATCCCCTCCACCGCATCGGGCTCATGCCCCGAGGCGAGGAAGTGGTGGTCGTCGACGAAGGCCAGTTCGATCCCCGCGAGGTCGAGCGCCACCGGCAGGTCGGGGCTCCAGACCCGTTCGGTCAGCCAGGTTGCACGGGGGCGCTGGCCGAGTTGTTGTTCAAGGGTGTCGCTCAAGCGGCGCACCTGATCGACCCGGTCGCGCTCGGGCAAGCTGGCCAAAATCGGCTCGTGGTAACCGCCGCCGAGCAGTTCGACCTGCCCCCGTTCCACCAACGCCTTGAGCAGCAGCACCGTCTCGGGGTGGTGGATGTGCATCCAGTCGAGCAGGGAGCCGCTGAGGTGGACCGCCATTTTGATGTCGGGATGGCGGGCCAGTGCTTCAAGAAAGGGGGCGTAGGACTGGTCGTGAATCTGCTCGATCACCTCGGGGAAGTTACCCAGGGGTTGATGGCAATGAATGCCCAGAAGAAGGTTGAGCATCGGTGCGTCCTTGGAATGAGAAATCGTCATCGTTAGGGAAACGCTGATTAAAAGGCTCCTGCCTTTTTCAGCAGGGCTTCGGCGACGGGGTCGTCTCCTACGACAGCGCTATTTTGGCGACCCATCCCTGGGTCGCTCGGAAGCGCTGATCCAATCAGCGCTTCCTTAACTCCCGCGCTTCATCACGCCGCCCATTTCGGCAAAGCTGGCGGTGTGGGCCGAATCGACCAGAGGAACCGAGACCGACCGGGGCACCGGAACCTCCAATTGCTGATACAGCTTGCGCAGATGGGCGCGGAATAGGGCGTCGAAGCGGCGCTGGATCGGCAGGGGATTGTTCTCCCCCAACCACCAAAACCAGTCGGAGCCCTCGCAGATGCGCATCTGCCGTTCGACCACCTCCCGCTGCGCCATCGGCAGGGTGGGGCACTTGGCCAGATAGGCAGCCCGGGCGTCGCAGAGCAACTCCCAGGCCCGGTTTTTGGCCGGGTCGCCAATCCAGGTGGTCAGGGTGCCGTGGACCCAGGATCCGGCCACCACCTGGGGCAAAGCGGGGTAGTCCCCCTGCATCAACTGCCGCGGGGTGACCGCTTCGAGGTCGGGGTGCGCGGCAATCGCCTTGAGCAAATCGGGAACAAAGTGGCGCCCCCCGTCGGCGTAGTACTCCCAGGGGTTTTCGCCGTCCAGGGCGATGGTGACCACCGCCTCGGGTTGGTAACGGAAGCGGTGGACCAGCGCCTCCAAGCGGTGAATCAAGTCGCGCACCGCGTCGTCGCCCCGCCAGCGGGGGTAGTCGAAACCGAGCCGGTCCGAAAGATGATCGTCGCGAAAGAGGGTCAGGATGCCGCTTTGACCACAGCGGTGGGGGGTGTAGAGGCTGTCGGGCGCTTCGCCGTTTTGCCGTTCCCAGTGTTGGGAATGGGCCAGCACCCGCTCCCCGGTGGCGACCCAGCCGACCCCTTTTTCGGCCAGGAGATCGAGAGTCGGGGTGTCGACCGCCCCCTCCGAGGGCCAGCAACCGGGCATGGCGCCCCAGTCGCGGATCGCCTCATCCCGCCAGCGCAGCTGCCCCCCGATCGCTTTGTCCCCTTCCAGAAAACGGGCTTGGGGCAGGGGGACGGTGGGGGTCGCCTCATGGGCGCAGTTCAGATCGTGCAACAGCGGCAGGATCGGGTGGGCGCCGGGGCTCATCGCCACCTCGAACGCCCCTTCGTGCATGCGGCGCAGCCGCGGCAGCACCGCTGCCAGCACCTCTTCGATCACCCGCAGCAGTAAAGTCCTGTCGGCTCGGTCGAAACCGGCCCCCTTGTTGATGAGGTAGGCGACCCGGGGGTCGCTGTCGCGGACCGTCTCCCCCATCCAGGCCAGAAAAAACCAAACCGAGAGATCCTGAAAGAAGGAGCTACCCAGGTAGATCCCCTCGGGGTCGTGGGCGGCCAGCTCGGCCATGCGTTGGTAGGGGGGGTGGCGGGCGATCAGCCGCTCTTTGTTGATCCAAAAGAGTTTTTCGAGCGCCATGCGCCGTAACGCGGGACTCCAGTCGTCCGGTTCTAGGGTTAGGGTCGCCAGCAGCGGCTCGGGGATGGGGCTTCCCTCTTCCCGGTGGCGGGTGAGGTGGGCCATCGACTCTTCGAGCTGCTCGACCAACACCGGCACCAGGTTGAAGGTCATCGGCACCCCGGCGGCCTGCGCCCACACCGGCAAATCGGTATAGCCGCGCAGGGCGTGGACCGCCACCCAGGGCATGGTGACCTCGCCATCGACCCGGTAATCGGGCTGATGGAAATGCCAAATCAGGCAGAGCTTCATTCTCGGACGCTCCGGGTTCACCACTCAAAACCGGGGCGGGCGATGGTCTCGGGGTCGACCACCACGATCCCCCCGGCGCTCACCGTGAAGCCCCGTTTGCGCTCCAACTCAAGGTCGTAACCGATCTCGACTTCGGCTGGAATCTGAATCCTCTTTTCGACGATGGCGCGGCGCACCTTGGCATGGCGACCCACGTCGACCTCGGGGAAGAGGATCGAGTCCTCCACCAGCGAGAACGAATTCACCCGTACGTTGGGAGCGAGCACGGAACGTTCTACCCGCCCTCCCGAGATGATGTTGCCCCCCGAGACAATCGAATCGAGCGCCGTTCCGGCTCGGTCTTCGTCGGCAAAGACGAACTTGGCGGGGGGCGACTGGATTTGCAGGGTGTAGAGGGGCCAGGTGGCGTCGTAGAGGTTGAGTTGGGGGGAGACCGAGATCAGATCCATGTTGGCTTCGAAGTAGGCGTCGATGGTCCCAACGTCACGCCAATAGGCCTGCTCCCCCTTGTTGCGGTCGACAAAGGGGAAAGCGGCGGCGTGTCCCGCCTGCACCGCTTCGGGGATGACGTTTTTGCCGAAATCGTGGTCCGAGCCGATCAGCACGGCGTCCCGCTCCAGGGCGTCGAGCAGATAATCGGCGTTGAAAACGTAGATTCCCATCGAGGCCAAACAGATGTCGGGCCGCCCCGGCACGGTGGGGGGATCGGCCGGTTTCTCGACAAAATCGAGGATGCGTTGGCTGGCGTCGACATGCATGACGCCGAAGGCCTTACCCTCCTCTTTGCTGACTTCGATCGCCCCCACCGTGACCTGGGCGCCGCTGGCAATGTGGGCCTCGACCATCAAGGAGTAATCCATCTTGTAGATGTGGTCGGCGGCCAGCAGCAACACGTAGCGGGGGCGGATTTCACGAATGATGTCGAGGTTGTGGTACAGGGCGTCGGCGGTCCCTTCGTACCAACGCTCCATCCCGGCCCGTTGCTGGGCCGACCAGATCTCTAAAAAGTCGCCCAGCTCGGGGCTGAAGAAATTCCAGCCCCGTTGCAAGTGACGTTGCAGCGAGTGGCTCATGTACTGGGTGACTACCGCGATGCGGCGCAGCCCCGAATTGACCACGTTGGACAAAGCGAAATCGATGATCCTGTACTTGCCGCCGAAGTGAACCGCCGGTTTGGCCCGCCAGCGGGTCAGCGGATCGAGACGGGATCCCCGACCCCCCGCCAGCAAAATGGTCAGGGTGTCGCGGGTCGATTGGGTGACCGATTGGGACATGACGGCCTCCTCGTAGGTGGCAAGCGGTAGGTGCAAAAGCGAATCAGGGCAGCAAAGACCAGGGGTCGAGGTCGGGGAAGATGTCGTCCTGCCCCTCAACCTCGGACAGCCAGCCCTCGTCGGGGGGATCCCCACCCTCGAAGGGGGCGAGCAATCGGTCGAGCCGATTGAGCGCCACCTGGGTGCGATTGACTGCGTACTCCACCGAGGTGTTGGTGGTCATGATGAAGGCCCAGTCGCTCGATTGAGCCAGCAAGAGCTCACGCCAAGCCTGACGCAGCCAGCGCCCCTGCGGCTGACTCCCCGCCACGGTTGCGCGGGTGGCGGCGCTCAGACGGCGCACCCCCCGATGTAGGTGACGGTAGATCCAGTCGTTGCTGGGGTTGAGCCAGACCTCGCAGGTGCCGTTTTTGCCCCAGCTTGAGATCGGGGGTTGGCGCACCGGGGCGTCGGAACGATGGGCGACGTCGCGGGTGTGGCAGGCGACCACGTCGCTTTGCTCGGCCGCCATCTTGCGCAGCAGTGCCTCCAGCCACCACGGCCCTTCGAACCACCAGTGGCCGAAAAGCTCGGCGTCGAAGGAGACGGTGAGGACCGGATCGCCCGCACGGTCGCGCAGCCGCTGCAAGAAGTGGGCGGCGTGCTCGGCAGCCCGTTTGCGGGCCCGGCCCGGATGCCAGATCTGCTTGTAGGGGGTGGCGCCGGTGATGCAATGGTATTTGAGCCCGGTGAAGCTGGGCTGGGGACCGTGGTGCATCGCCCGGATGTGGGGCATGTCGACGTCGAATCCGGCGTCGCGGTAGAACTCCCGGAAGAGCGGATCGCCGGGGTAGCCGCCCCTGGCCGACCAGACCAGGGCCGAAAGTTCGGGATCGCGGGGGATCACGGTTAAACCGCCGGGGGTGCGGGTCGGCAGCAGCGGGCCGTGGTACGGGGGCTGGGCGGTGGTGACGGTGGTGTCCTCGACCATGGCGTGGTCGATGCCGACCGCGTTCAAGAAGCGCTCCACACCGGGGTGGTAGGCGCACTCCGACAGCCAGATCCCCTCGGGGTCGATCCCGAGCAGACGGCGGTGGGTCGCCACCCCCTGGCGGATCTGGGCGCTGACCGCTTCGTCGTCCATGCGCAGGATCGGCAAGAAGCCGTGGGTCGCCGGGCAGGTGAGGATTTGCAGATGGCCCGACGCCGCCAGGGCGCGCAGCCGCGCCAGCGGGGTCGGCCCCTCGCTCAGTTGTCGGGCCAGGCTTTCGAAGTGCTCCCGGTACCACAGCACGGTGGGATGCAGGTCGGGATCGCCGCAAGTCCGCTTGATCTCCCCCTCCAGCGCCGCCAGCCGCTCCCCGATGTAATTGCGCGAACGCTGCATCAGGCCGGGGTGGGCCAGCATCGACAGCAGCGGCGGGGTCAAGCTCATGGTGATGCGGAAGGGGACCCCGTCGCGGGCCAGGTTTTCGAAAGCATTGATGAGCGGCAGGTAGGTCTCGGTCAGCGCCTCAAAATACCACTCCTCCTCAAGAAAACGTGCCCCCTCGGGGTGGTGGACGTAGGGCAAATGGGCGTGCAGCACCAAAACGAAGGGGGTGCTCATGAGCCGCCTCCGATTTGGGCCAGCGGCTGACGGGGGGGCTGCCCTTCGAGCCACTGGGGCCAGCTCGACCAGCGGGGTTGGATCGGAGCAAAACCGGGTTGGGAACAGGCGAGGATTTTTTCCTCCGCCCCCTCTTGGGCGACGATCAGGGCCATCAATCGATGGGCGGGCAGCGCCGGATCGAAATTCAGGTACCAGCTGCCAACCTGGGAGGGGAGCGGCAGCCGAGCGGCCACCAGGGGAGGATTCCCAGGCAGCACCAGCAACACGCGGGTGCCCGGATGAAGGGCGGTCAATTCCCAGCCAATCCAGGCGACTCCCGCCTGTTGAATCCCCAGGATGATCTCGTTGACGTCGTAGCGGTCGGGCAAGGGTTGGCCCATCCGGGCCAGGGTGACCGATTCGACCCCAATGTCGGGGGGGGCGTGCAGGTAACGGGCGGCGCTCCCCTCCTCACCCAGCAAGCCCTCCATGGGGTGGACGATGGTGCGGTTGGTGCGTTGGTTGGCCCAGCCGCGCAACGCCTCGATCACCTCGGCCTTGCGGGCCTTGGTGGGCAGCAAGAGTCCCAGGTCGGCTGCCAGATGGCGCAGGCGGGGGATGGTCAACGACTCAAGGGGTTCGGGGAGCACAATTCCTCCGCAAGATGCAGGCGCGGTCGTCGAAAACGGCGGACGGCTCGGGGATCAAAGGGACGATGCCCCCTCCCAAACATGGGGGGCTGCGGGGGACACAACCGTGCCCTGGGCCAACCCCTGTCGGGTCAGAACCTTGCCGCGCTCCACGCCGGGTTGGTCGAAAGGGTCGATCCCCAACATTTGGCCGGTCACCGCCGTGATCCCTTCGAAAAGCATGAACAGCGCCCCAAGATGGGGAGCGTCGACCTTGGGAATCGACCAGGTCACGCTCAATTGCCCCGCCTCGGCCAGCGCCTGGGCGGTGGCTGCGAGCTCGGCCTCCACCAGCCGGTGCAGCGGCACCCCAGCCAGGTAACCAAACACCTCGGGAAGAACCACCGCCTCGGGGACCGCCAGGGGATGGCTCTGTTCGACGGCAATGAAGGTCATGAATTTGTCGAGCGGCCCCTCCATGAACAGCTGCACCTGGGCGTGTTGATCGGTGGGGCCGACCGCCGGAATCGGGGTAAAGCCAACCCGCTCCTCGCCCCGCCGCTTGCCCAGCGATTCGGCCCAAAGCTGAACGAACCACTGGCTGAAGGCGGCCAGTTTGCTGTGGTAGGGCATGAAGACGTGTTGGTCGTGCCCTTTGCCCCCCGCAGCCATCGCCAGCGCCGATCCGAGGCAGGCAGGGTTTTGCGCCGCCGGGGTATTTTGGATTTGGTCGGCCATCCAGCGGGCTCCGGCCAGAATCTCGGCGGGATCGATCCCCGCCAGAGCGCCGGGCAGCAGCCCCACCGGGGTCAGCACCGAAAAACGCCCCCCAATCGCGGGGGGGACCGGCAGGCTGTGCAGCCCCTCTTGTTCGGCCCATTTGCGCAGAGCGCCGCATTCGGGGTCGGTGATCGCCACAATCCGATCACGCCGCTGCTCGGCGTCGATTTGCCCCCCCAGCCAATGCCAGACGATTTGGAATTGCGCCAAGGTTTCGCTCGTCCCCCCCGACTTGCTGATGACCAGCACCACCACCTCGTCGGCGCGATAGCGGGTCATAAAATCGGCGAGCGGCTCGGGGTCCGGGGTGTCAAGTACGGCAAAATCGGGGCGGGTGGAGGAGGGGGCGATCCCTTGAAGAAGCACCTTCACCCCCAGGGCGCTGCCGCCAATCCCCAAAACCAGGACGGCGCGATGGGGGGGGAGGGTTGTGGCGAGGGTAGAAACCGCGTCGGCCAGGGATTGGCTGGGGTCGTCCAAAAAGGCCAGTTCGCCGTCGCGGTGCATGGCGAGAATACGGGCCAGACCTTGCTCGGCTTGAGGGATCAAAGGCTGAAACAGTGGTTCGGGGAAATGCCGAGTATCGAGCGCGATCCTCATCCGAGGGCTCCTGAACGTGAGAGGAACCCGGGTTCAGCTACTTCCGGGTAGTCATGGGGCGGTGGTACGCACAAGCAGGCGCATTGCCGTCTCCAGCTTGGGTGAGAACACCCCCTGACGCAATGCCTTGTGGATGGTTTGTAACGATACTCCAGTCTCATATGACAGCCGTTTGAGCGACCAACCGTTGCCCGCCAAAAAGTCGACAATTTGTTGCCCTTGGGGGGATAGATCGGCGTAGGTTGTCAGATAGCGTTCGATTGGTTTGGTGTAACGGTTGTCGGGGGCATCGGAGCGCTCCTGCTGCGCCTCTAGGTATTCCTCCCGCGTTTGGTAGGGGGTGCCGTCGGGGCAGGTGACCTGAATGGGCAATTCGGGGTAGGTCTCGGCCAGGGCCGTATATTTGTTCTTAATCTGGTGATACCCCTGCCGAGTGCGCACCGACATCAGCAAAGTAAAATCTTCGGTGAGCAGAAAGTGGGGGTTGAAAAAGCGCAATGGCTGGGGGAGTGAAAAACGCAGCGGTTTGTACAGCCAGGGGATTTGGTGGCCGTCGAGGTAGGCGGCCAGCTCCGCCTCACAGGGGTGCAGGAAGTTGGGGTACACTCGGTTCACCGAGGTTTTCCCTTCGAGCGTGGGAAAACGGGCCTCCATCTGCGCCCTGAGTTGGCCGATGGGGCGAGGGTCCCGTGCGGGCGGGGGAGAGGGCCACTGGGCTCGAAACTGAGAAAACACGGGATCTTGACGAAGGATGTCGCGGGACTCTTCGATCGTGATCTCTTCTGGCGCAGTCAACGTTCCTCCCACCCTGAGAAATGCGGCTTCCACCTCTGGCAGCGTGCAGCGTACGAATAAAATCCAAGAGAGGGCGAGTTTAGCCTTGAAGGTCAATCGAGAACAAACACCCAAGCTCCTGAACGGTTTCGATCCCCGTTGGTGGGGGGTGGTCGAGAAACCGAGCCGCTACATCGGCGGCGAAATCGGCAGTGTGGTTAAAGAAACCGCGGAGGCCCGTATTGCGCTGGTTTTCCCCGATCTGTACGACATCGCCATGTCGAATCTGGGTTTGATGATCCTCTACGAGATCGTCAACGACCACCCCGAATGGGCAGCGGAAAGGGCCTATGCCCCCGCCCCCGATATGGAGGGGCTGCTGCGCGAGCGCGGGGTGCGTTTGGGCAGCCTGGAAACGGGGCGCCCCCTCTGCGACTTCGACGCCGTCGGTGTGACCCTGCAATACGACCTGTGCGCCACCAATCTGTTGATGATGCTCGATGTGGGGGGAGTGCCGCTCACCGCAGCAGAGCGAAGCACAGGCGATCCCATCGTTATCGGCGGTGGTCCGGTGGTCTTCAATCCCGAGCCGTGGGTCGATTTTTTCGATCTCTTCGCCTTGGGCGACGGCGAGGAGATGACGGTCGAGATCATGCGGGTGCTTGAGCAGGCCAACCGGGAGGGGTGGGATCGGAAATCCCGGCTGCAGCGTCTCAAAAAAATCGAAGGGGTGATGGATCCCCGCGATTGGAGCTACGAACTGCTGCCGGATGGGCGGATCGGAGCGGTTCAGCCGCTCACGGAGCGTCTTCAAGCCAGCCGCAGTTTTCTCTCCGATCTTGAAAACGCCCCCTACATTACCCGTCCGGTGGTTCCCTACGCCTCGACCACATTCGACCGTTACTGCGTGGAGATCAGTCGGGGTTGTACCCGCGGCTGCAAATTCTGCTACGCCGGGATGATCTACCGCTCGGTGCGCGAGCGCTCCCCTAAAAAGGTGGCCGAATTGATGGAACAGGGGCTGGCCCATTCGGGTTTCAGCGAAATTTCGCTTTCGAGCCTGTCGGCGGGCGATTACCGCCATCCCGAACTGCTTCTTTCGGGGTTGGAGCGCCGTTTTGGCGGCATCGACCTCTCGCTTTCGTTCCCCTCGATGCGGGTCGGCACCCTCAGTGGCGAAAAACTCGGCCACATCGCCGAACTCAAGCGCCACTCCTCATTCACTTTGGCCCCCGAGGCGGGGACACAGCGTCTGCGCGACCTTATCAACAAACCCGATCAAGAGGAGGAGATCCTGGCCCAGTGCGCCGAGGTGTTCGCCTCGGGGCAGGAGGCGGTGAAGCTCTATTTTATGATTGGGCTTCCCTCTGAGACCGACGAAGACCTGCAAGGGATCGTCGATCTGGCTGCCAAAATCCGCAACACGGGGCGCAAACATGGCAAACGTCCACGGGTAACGGTTTCGGTTTCGACCTTTGTACCCAAGCCCCACACCCCGTTTCAGTGGGTTGAACAACTCGGGAGCGACGAGGTGCGGCGGCGCCAAAGGCTTCTGCGTGATGCCTTTGCTCGGCTCAAGATCGAGTTTCGCTGGCACGATGATCGGTTGTCGTGGTTGGAGGGGGTGTTTTCCAGGGGGGATCGCCGCCTTGGCGGGGCGGTTTTGGCCGCCTACCGACGCGGCGCCCGTTTCGACGGTTGGGGGGAGTACTACGATCAAGCCCTCTGGAAAGCGGCCTTCGCTCAGGTGGGGCTATCGGCCGAAGATTACTTTCGCGCCCGCGATCTGGACGAGCCGTTACCGTGGGATTACATCGATGCCGGCCCCACCCGCGAATTTATGCGCAAGGAATTCAAAAAGGTCTCTGCCGCCGCGCCAAAGGTGACGGAAGACTGTCGAGATGGTCCCTGCCTGAATTGCGGTGTCCAGTCGCCCCACGAGCATTGCCATCACCTGCCCAGCGACCAGCCGGTCGTTCAAGCCCCGTTGGCTTTCTATCCGACCGTCGGTCAGGCCTCCCCATCGGCTTCGAAAGGGATAGGGGATGTAGTCGCTGTGCAATTGACGATTCAGGGTGCCATGCGGTTTTTGTCGCAACAGGAAAGAGCAGTGACGTTGATGCGAGCGGTGCGAAGGGCAGGGTGAAGTGGACCCCAAAAACTGGACAGTAGGTTTTGTTAAGACCGAGGGGGCATGATTGGCGAGAGCGAGGAGCCAAGCGATGCCCGGAAAACACAAACGACACAGTGCGCAGTTCAAGGCGAAGGTGGCGCTGGAGGCCCTGAAGGGGGTCAAAACCACAAGCGAGTTGGCCAGTGAACACCAAATCCACCCGGCGCAGATCAGCCAGTGGAAGAAGGTGGC
>MNWR01000005.1 GCA_001872725.1 Proteobacteria bacterium CG1_02_64_396
CTGGACGCTCAAAAAGGGTCGACAACCCCTCCATGGCCACCTTCTTCCACTGGCTGATCTGCGCCGGGTGGATTTGGTGTTCACTAGCCAACTCGCTTGTGGTTTTACCCCCTTCAGGGCCTCCAGCGCCACCTTCGCCTTGAACTGCGCACTGTGCCGTTTGTGTTTCCCGGACATCGCTTGGCTCCTCGCTCTCGCCAATCATGCCCCCTCGGTCTTAACAAAACCTACTGTCCAGTTTTTGGGGTCCACTTCACCTGGAGGGACGCGCTCTATCGCGTCCGCCTTTTGGTCTCAAATTCAAAAGCGGCCACGACGGAGCGTGGCCCTCCAAAAATCGCCAATCCAAAACGGAAACGAGCCAGGTTCATGGTGGATTCCAGGTTCCCCTGACGGGGCCCGGAAGGACGCCGTAATCCAATCAACTTGTAGGAGCGTCGCCCTCGGCGCGATTAATTAGCAGCGCTTTTCTTGGTGCAACCTTATTTGAAATCTGGCTCAATCCAGGCGAGCGAAAGCACCTAGATTATTTATTTTGGTTGATTGCTGTTTGAATGACATCAAGAAAATCAAATAGCTCTTTACGGTTTGATGATGAGGCTTCAATTAGGAGGGATGTTTTGCCGGATTTTGAATGCACAAAAAGACCGGTTTTTCGAGTAAACCACCATATTGCAATCAAAATTAGACCTAACCCATAGGCCAGCAATAAGAGAATACCAAGAATCAATAGAAGTGTTTGTTGAGATGTCCCTACCCCATACGAGTCAATATTTTCAAGTGGGATGTATTCGACGTTTTTCCCTCCAGATACTTTAGTCTCTTGTTGAATCCTGATGTTTGAAATCGAGATGATGGTTTTGTTGTTATTGCACGTTCCTGATACCGATGCGATCTGATTCTCGGTCCTAACAAGCGGATTATTTTGATTCACTTGCTGTCTCCTTGTCCGTGAAACACAACAAAGTTACCGACATAGATTGAACGTCGGTCTGGTGGATGAAAAACCCGACAGACTCCGCTCACCATTGCGCCAGCCGAAGGGTGGCGCGAAAACCCCCAACACCATTGGCGCGAGTATGCGCCTTCCAAAACACCTAACAGCAAATAATTAATCGCGCCGAGGGCGGCGCTCCTACGAATTTCTCAATTTTTTCGGGGCTGAATCGTCCGCGTTGCGGTGGTTGACCGCCTCGTCCCTCAACACAACCGACGCCCCGACAAACCCCAAAACCAAAAACCCGCCGGAGCGATCCGGCGTTTACCTCAACCGCACTTCGAATAACCACAAGAAATGCATTTATTGCAGTTCTCTTCGTAGTACAGCCCCATGTCGCCGCAGGAGGGGCACTGCTTGAAACGGCTGGAGTTGTTGGGGGCGGTGCTGCCGTTGACCACCTGCTTCATCCGCTCCTCGCGGGCCTTGGACTCGTCGGGCATCACCCCGATGCTGACCAAGTGCTTGTGGATGACATCGCCGATGTCGGCCACCAGCGAGGGCATGTAACGCCCACCCTTCTGGAAGTAACCCCCCTTGGGATCAAACACGCTGCTGAGCTCCTCGACCAGGAAGGTAACGTCGCCCCCCTTGCGGAAGATCGCCGAGATGACCCGAGTCAGGGCGACGATCCAGCTGAAGTGCTCCATGTTCTTCGAGTTGATGAAGATCTCGAAGGGACGGCGGCGGCCCTGCTCGTCGATGTAGTCGTTCAAGGTCACGTACAGAGCATGATCCGAGAGCGGGGTCTTGATCTTGTAGGTCGATCCCTCCAGGTGCTCGGGCCGCTCCAGCAACGGCTGCAACTGCACCACCTTGCTCTTCTCGGCAATCGCCACCTCTTTCTTTTTCTCGTCTTTCTTCTTGTCGGAGGTCGAGAGCACCGAACCGGTCACGTCGTTGGGGCGGTAGGTCGTGCACCCCTTGCAGTCGTGGTGGTAGGCGTAAAGGTAGACGTTTTTGAAGTCGTCGAACGAGATGTCCTCGGGCAGGTTGACCGTCTTGCTGATCGACGAATCGATCCACTTTTGCAACACCGCCTGCATGTCGAGATGGGCCTTGGGAGCCAGGGTCATCGAGTCCACGAAGAACTCGGGCAGGTTTTCAGCCGCCTCGTCCCCCTTGAGATGACGGTACAGACGAAAGGCGTAGTCGCTGACCTCTTGCACGTCGTGGGTGCCGTCGGGCAGCAGGATCTTGCGGTTGTAGGTGAAGGTAAAGACCGGCTCCAGCCCCGACGAGACATTGTCGGCATAGAGGGAGATCGTCCCGGTGGGGGCGATGGAGGTCAGGTGGGAGTTGCGGATGCCGTGGCGCAGGATCCCCTTGCGAATCTCATCGGGCAGGTTGGCCAGGAAGCGGGACTCTACATGCTTTTTGCGGTCGAGCGCCGGGAAGGCCCCCTTCTCTTTGGCCAGGTCGATCGAAGCGCGGTAGGCCTCGACGGTGATGGTTTTCATCACCTCATCGGCGGTCGCCACTGCGTCGGGCTCGCCGTAGGTCTGCCCCAACATAATCAGCATGTCGGCAAGGCCGGTGATCCCCAGGCCAACGCGGCGCTTGGCCTGGGCCTCGGCCTTTTGCTCATCAAGGGGGAAGTTCGAGGTGTCGATGACGTTGTCCATCATCCGCACCGCAACCCGCACCACATGGCGCAAGGATTCTTCGTCGATGGTCGCCTCATCGCTGAAGGGGTTCTTCACGAAGCGGGTCAGATTGACCGAACCGAGCAGGCAGGCGCCGAAGGGGGGCAGGGGTTGCTCGCCGCAGGGATTGGTGGCGGCGATGTGCTCGGCGTACCACAGGTTGTTCATCCGGTTGATCCGGTCGATGAAGATCACCCCCGGCTCGGCGAAGCGGTAGGTCGAATCCATGATGAGATTCCACAGATCGACCGCCCGCACCGTCTTGTAGACCTTGCATGGGTAGGTTTTGCCGTCCGACCAGATCCGCTCGACCAGTTTGACGTCGGGCACACCCTGGACGTCGTCGAGCTGCTTGGGGGTCAAGGGGAAGACCAACTCCCAATCGGCGTTGGCCTCGACCGCCTCCATGAAGGGGTCGGTAATCAGCACCGAAAGGTTGAAGTTGCGCAGCTTAGCGGCGTCCTGCTTAACGGTGATGAATTCCTCGATGTCGGGATGATCGCAGCGCATCGTCCCCATCATCGCGCCGCGACGGCTGCCGGCCGACATGATGGTGCGGCACATCGAATCCCAGACGTGCATAAACGAGATCGGGCCGGAGGCGTCCGAACCGACCCCCTTCACCAGCGCCCCCTTGGGTCGTAAGGTCGAGAAGTCGTAGCCGATCCCCCCCCCCTGTTGCATGGTCAGCGCCGCCTCTTTCACCGACTGAAAGATGCCGGTCATCGAATCGCCGATGGTCCCCATAACGTAGCAGTTGAACAGGGTGACGCTACGACCGGTGCCGGAGCCGGAGATGATTCGGCCGGCGGGGAGAAACTTGTAATCCTCCAGGGCGGAGTAGAACTCACCCTCCCACTGGGCGGGATTGGACTCCCCTGAGGCCAGTGCCGAGGCGATCCGCCTCCACGTGTCTTGTACGGTCCCGTCTACGGGGGTGCCGTCGGCCTGCTTGAAGCGGTACTTCATGTCCCAGATTTGGGTTGAGATGGGGCTGGTCATGGTCATGCAGGTTTCTCCCTCAAAAAGGCCCAGTCGGGCGCCCACCCCCCCGGCGGACGCCTCTTTTTTTGTTCGATCAATGGTTTGAACCGCTTCCCGGCGGCTCCCTCTTGGAGCGCCGGGGAGGGTTTTTAACCCGCAGATATGGGGTCATCAAGTGAAAAAATGCGCTATATGTGGTGGACAAACTGAGAATGCTGCGATTTCAAACGGTTGGAGTTTTTACCGAAAAAACCGGGTGAATTGGTGCGGTTTTGAGGTGGAGGGGGATCGATGATGCCGTTGCGGAGGGGGTTCGAATAGGTGTCGTCCTGACTTGAATCAGCGCCTCCTTAGAGATGCCCTATGACCCTAAAAGGGCGAAAAACTGGCCTCGATTCCCCACGCGACGCGCTCCAGGTTGTAGGAGCGCCGCCCCGGCGCGATAACAGGAGCACATTGACTTCGCTGCCCTCGGGTTGGCGCTGTTGCCCCCCTTTCCCAGTTTAAAGTTGGGTAGGGACCGAGCGGGACAGGCTCCTTGCCGATGGGGGAGGGGGCATCCCAATCATGGATCCTGGACCTATCGCACATTGCAGGTATGGAGCGTGTGGGTAGGCTTGCCGTCGGTTGTGCCGTTGTGGTTTCACCCAGCACCGACAACTCGTTGGCCTGACGTAGGATGGATCAACGCATCGCGCATCCACCTTTTTCGTTCGGCCCTCAACCTCAAGCCCTCACCATCCCAAAACCAAGGTTTGCTCATGATCCAGTTCTTCGACGTGGTCAAGCGTTACCCCCAAGGGGTGGAGGCGCTTAGGGGAATTTCCCTGCACATCCCCAAGGGGGGGCTGGTCTACCTCACCGGGGAATCGGGGGCCGGCAAGAGCACCTTCCTCAAACTGATTTACGGGGGGGAGACCCTGACCACCGGGGGGCTGATTGTCGGGGGGCGCAACCTCGACCGCATCACCCGCCGCCGCTTGGCCGATCATCGCCGCACCCTGGGGGTGGTTTTTCAAGACTACAAACTGCTCTACAACATGAGCGTCTTCGAAAACGTCGCCCTCACCCTTGAGGTCGCCGGTACCCCCCCCAAGCAGATCAAGGATCGGGTGATGCAGGTGCTCGAACGGATGGGGGTGCAGCGCTACGCCAAGGCCTCCCCGATCACCCTGTCGGGGGGTGAACAGCAGCGGGTGGCGCTGGCGCGGGCCATCGTCCACATGCCGAATCTCATCCTTGCCGACGAACCGACCGGCAACCTCGACCCCGACCACTCCCACAAAGTGATGGAAACCCTTCAGGAGCAGCAGGCCAGGGGGTGCACCATCATCGTGGCGACCCATAACTGGTCGCTCATCAACAAATACGCCCACCCGGTGGTCCATCTGCACGAAGGCAAGATCGCCCGAAAGCCGCAGTGGGAGGATCAGCCATGATGCAGCGTTGGGCGGTTTCGCTTCGCCGGGCCTGGCGTAACCTGCGCGCCACCCCGATCTCAACCTTTGTCGCCAGCATCATCATCGCCGTGGCGATGGCGACCTACGCCCTGTTCGTGCAGGTGCAGGGCAATGCCGAGCATTGGACCGAACGGCTCTCGCAAGAGGGGCGGGTGATGGTTTACCTCAATCCCGACCTGCAACCGGCAGAAAAACGCAATTTTATGAATTGGCTGCGCAGCCAGGAGAGGGCCTTTGAAGAGGTCACCCTGATCGGCCGTTTCGAGGCGTGGGATAAACTCAGCCAGCGCATCGGCGCCAACGGTCCCGAACTGCTGAAAACCCTGGGGGACAACCCTCTGGTCGACAGCGTCGCCATCCGCATCGCCCCCGAATACCTCGATCCCATCAAATTCCGTCCCCTGCTGCTGGCCATCGAAGCGCAGGTGGCGGTGGAGGGGGTCGATTACGACCAGGCCTGGATCGACCGCCTCGTCAACTTGATCGCCACCTTCAAACAGGTGGGGTTGGGACTGATGTTGCTGGTGCTGACCGCCGTCACCCTCATTATCGCCAACACGGTGCGGCTGACGGTCATGGCGCGGCGTGACGAGATCCTGATTCAACGGCTGCTCGGGGCCCACGACAGCTTCATCCGCCGCCCCTTCATGATCGAGGGGGTGTTGCAGGGGCTATTGGGGACAACCTTGGCGCTGCTGTTGGTGCTGGCCTTCCATCCCTTGCTCGGAGGGGCCGTGGCGGGGATCGCCGAGGTGATTCAGATGGATCTTGAATGGAACGGCCTGAGCGCGACCCAGGCGATGACGACCTGGGGGCTCGGGGCTTTGCTGGGGGGAATCGGCGCTTGGATCAGCCTGGCCCGCATCTTGAGCCGCAGCGATGCGGAGCTGGCTTCGGGGGTCGATCAGTAGGAGTGTTTGCCTAAAATCACATGAACATAATGTTGCAAAACATTTAAATAAAATGGGAACCATGCCAGAAGATTCTCTTCCCCAGCGCATCCCCGAACCCGAATTGATGGTGGGGGACGAACAGGCGGCCGCCTACGCCGGGGCCGATTTCACCACCCCCCACAATCGCTTCATCAACCTCTTCGCCGAACGCTTCCCCGGCTTTGGCGGGGGGGCTGTTCTCGACCTGGGCTGTGGCCCCGCCGACATCACCCTGCGCTTTGCCCGCCGTTACCCCGCCGCCCTACTCACCGGTCTTGACGGCGCCAAAGCGATGCTCAACCACGGGGTGGCGGCGGTGGCCCGGGCTGGGCTTGCCAGCCGCATCCAATTGCGCCACGCCCGCCTGCCGCTGCCCGATCCCACCGCGTTGCCCCGTTTTCCCACCCTGATCGCCAATTCGCTGCTGCACCACCTGCACGATCCGATGGTGCTATGGCAAACCTTGCTCGACCACGCCGAGCCGGGGGCGGCGGTCTGCTTCATGGACCTGCTGCGCCCCTCCAGCCGAGAGGAGGCTGCGGCGTTGGTGTCCCGGTATTCGGGAGCAGAGCCAGAGATGTTGCGCCACGATTTCTACCACTCCCTGTTGGCCGCCTTTCGGATCGACGAGGTGTGTTCGCAGTTGGTCGCCGCGGGGATCGAGGGGCTGGGGGTGGAGCAGGTCTCCGACCGGCACCTGCTGGTTTGGGGGGTGTTGGGGTAGGGAAGGGGGCTTTTTGGGCGCCCCAAGTGGGGTGGGCTGGGGTGAGGGCCGAACGCTTCCATCACCGCGTTGCCACCCATTGAAACGACGAGATATCGGCTGGGTTCAGGGTCCGGCAAGTTGTCCTGGAATGACGCATTGACTGGCTGCGGAGGTCGGAACCGAACCGACACCCATGTCACTCCACGGCCTTTGAAATTTGACTGTGTTCGACCAACCGCCCCACCCCTTCCAAAATCGCAGCGGTCGCCATGTTCAGCCGGTGATCCCCACCGGGAATCTCATGAAAAACCGCCCCCGCAATCCGCTGCGCCAGACGGTGCCCCGCAGCGACCGGTACGCTCTCGTCGTCGCTGCCGTGGAAGATCTCGACCGGACAGGGGAGATCCAGGGGGCCACCAGGGGGCTCATTGGCCAGCGCCTCAATTAAGAAATCGTGGGAAATCCGGTAACTCCCCCCCTCATAGCGGTCGGGCATGTCGACATGGCCCCGCATCTTGAGAAAGTCGGTTTCTTGCTCTGAGAGCCCCCCCCAGACGGCGCGCGATGAACTCGGTCGCCGGAGCGATCAACAGCAGACCTGCCACCGGCAGAAGACGCCGCCGGGCGATCTCCAACCCCATCCACCCCCCCATGCTCGATCCGACCAGCACCAGCGCTTGCCCCGGTTGAAGAACCGAGGCGATGGCGGCGGCGGCCTCCTCAATCCCCCGACCGATTCGAAATGCCTCGAACGGCCCGTCCGAAATCCCGTGCCCCAGGTGATCGAAACGCAGGCAGCCGCAGCCATTCTGGGCGGCCCAGGCGGCGATGGCGCTGGCTTTATAGCCGGAGTGGACCGAGCGGAATCCCGACAAAAAGACGAGCAGCGGGGCGTTGGAGGTAGGGGGTGGGATCAACAGACCGCGAAGGGAGCGGCCCTCGGGGGTCGGAAATTCAAAGGGGCATTCAAGGTCGGGCATATGACGATACAGGGGCCGGAATCGGATGGGGGACAGGCAGGTGCGGGATCATGCAGCCACAGAAAGGATGGGAAGGGTTGAATCGGCGACGTAGCTCTGCCACGGCAGATGGATGACTTCCAGGCAGGCGGCGACCACTTGGGGGTCATAGTGGCTGCCCGAGTGGGTCACGATCTCTTCGCTGGCCCTGGCCAGCCCCAAGGAGGGGCGATAGGGGCGGTCGGCGGAGATCGCCTCGACCGCATCGGCCACCGCGAAAATCCTCGCCTCTAGAGGAATCTCCTCCCCTTGGAGTCCGCGGGGATAACCGGTGCCATCGAAATGCTCGTGATGGCAGCGGGCGACCTCGGCAAGGGGCCAGGGGGAGACGACGTGGCGCAAGATTTCGTAGCCGGCATCGCAGTGGGTTTCGAGCAGTTGCCGATCCTGTTTGGTGAGTTTGCCCGGTTTGGTCAACAGCTCGAACGGCAGGTGGATCTTGCCCAGATCGTGCACCTCGGCGGCCAACCGAATCCCCTCGATTTGAAAGGGTTCAAGCTCCATTTCGATGGCAATCAAGGCAGCCAGGGTAGAGACACGCCGCTGATGGCTGGCGGTATAGGGGTCGCGACCGTGCATGGCAATGTGGGCTGCGTGGATAAGCTGGGCCAAACCATCGCGCTGATGCCGGATTTTGTTCCTTTCGGCCAACAGTTGCGCCACGGGGCGGATGGTCCACCAATAAAGCAGGGGGGAGCTGAACAGGGCCAGCAACAGCGCATCGAAAAAACCGATGCGATAAGAGGGGGTTAGAAGGTTAAAAAAATCAAGGCCAAACATAATCAGCATCTCGACGGCGAAGATGATGACCAGTATGCGGCTGAGCAACATAAACAACGATGTGTGCTGGGTTGAAGTGGACCCCAAAAACTGGACAGTAGGTTTTGTTAAGACCGAGGGGGCATGATTGGCGAGAGCGAGGAGCCAAGCGATGTCCGGGAAACACAAACGGCACAGTGCGCAGTTCAAGGCGAAGGTGGCGCTGGAGGCCCTGAAGGGGGTAAAACCACAAGCGAGTTGGCTAGTGAACACCAAATCCACCCGGCGCAGATCAGCCAGTGGAAGAAGGTGGCCATGGAGGGGTTGTCGACCCTTTTTGAGCGTCCAGGCA
>MNWR01000006.1 GCA_001872725.1 Proteobacteria bacterium CG1_02_64_396
TCGCGCCGAGGGCGGCGCTCCTACCGCATTGCCTCAAACGCAATCGCGCCGGGGGCGGCGCTCCTACCGCGCCGCCTTAGACGCAATCGCGCCGAGGGCGGCGCTCCTACCACGTCGCCTCAGACGCAATCGCGCCGAGGGCGGCGCTCCTACCGCATTGCCTCAAACGCAATCGCGCCGGGGGCGGCGCTCCTACCGCATTGCCTCAAACGCAATCGCGCCGAGGGCGGCGCTCCTACCACGTCGCCTCAGACGCAATCGCGCCGGGGGCGGCGCTCCTACCACGTCGCCTCAGACGCAATCGCGCCGAGGGCGGCGCTCCTACCGCATTGCCTCAAACGCAATCGCGCCGGGGGCGGCGCTCCTACCGCGCCGCCTTAGACGCAATCGCGCCGAGGGCGGCGCTCCTACCACGTCGCCTCAGACGCAATCGCGCCGGGGGCGGCGCTCCTACCTTGTTGCCTCAAACGCAATCGCGCCGGGGGCGGCGCTCCTACCGCATTGCCTTAGACGGACGTTCCTGATTTTGGCGCCCCATCCGTGGGCCGCTCGGAAGCGCTGATTTAATCGGCGTTTCCGCGCAGCCCCCTCCCCAATCCCCCGCAAAATCCGCACAATCCCGCCCCCATTCCCTTTTCGTTTGGCACCCTGTCCCCATGCCCTCCATCCGACAACGCCTGCGCGACCTGGGCGCCCTGCCCGGCCATGAGAGGCTCGTACTGCGCCACTGGCTCCAGGGCGCCCCCCTCGATACCCGCAGACGGCGGGCCGAGGACTTCCTCCCCAAGTCTCTGCGCACCGCCCTGCCCGGACTCAGCGAGCGCTGGCACGACCTGGCCCGCATCCACGGCGAACACCCCGGCGAGGATGGATCGCTGCGCCTGCTGGTGCGACTGGCCGACGGCCAAACGGTAGAAAGTGTGTTGCTGCCTCGCGATGGGCTGTGCGTCTCGACCCAGGTCGGCTGCGCGGTGGGGTGTCTGTTCTGCATGACCGGCAAAAGCGGGCTGATTCGGCAGCTGAGCAGCGACGAGATCGTCGCCCAGGTCACCCTGGCGCGCGCCCGCCGTCGGGTCAAAAAGGTGGTCTTTATGGGGATGGGAGAACCGCTGCACAACCTGGACAACGTCATGGAGGCGATCGATCTGCTCGGCACCGAAGGGGGGATCGGCCACAAGAACCTGGTTTTCTCGACCGTGGGCGACCGCCCCCTCTTCGCGCGTTTGCAGGCAGGCGCCGTCAAACCGGCTCTGGCGATCTCGCTGCACACCACCGACCCGGCGCTGCGTCGCCGTCTGCTGCCCAAAGCCCCCGACATCGACCCCGCCGAACTGATCGCCCTGGGCGATGACTACGGCCGCGCCACCGACTACCCCATTCAGTACCAATGGACCCTGCTGGAGGGGATCAACGACACCGACGCCGAGCTGGAGGCGCTCGCCCGGCTGCTGGCCGGCAAATACGGGATGCTCAATCTGATTCCCTACAACAGCGGCTCGGAAATGGGATTCCAGCGCCCAAGCTGGGAGCGGGCCGCCGCGATGGCGCGCCACCTCCACCGCTGCGGGGTGCTGACCAAGCTGCGCCACTCGGCGGGGCAAGATGTGGAGGGGGGATGCGGGCAATTGCGGGCGCGGGCGCTGGGGGAATCGGCGTAAAGGGCTCCGCCGTTGGGTTCAGCGACGTGTCGCAACACCAACATCAGCTTTGCCCCACCCGCACCATCGGCTGTTGACAGCTCGGTTTGGGCCCCTTCATCCAGGGAATCCGCTGATGAAAGGCCTCCTGCCTTGAATCGGCACGCTTCGCAAAAACCAAAAGCAGAGCTTCGGCGACTTAGGTCGCCTCCTACGACAGCGCTATTTTGGCGGCCCAGCCGTGGGCCGCTCGGAAGCGCTACGACATTGGCGCCGCCCTAAAAAACGCAACAAAAAACCCCGGTCGATCCGAAGATCGACCGGGGTTTTTTAGTGGGTACAACATCCGGACCTTCCCGGCCCCGAAGGGCCGGTGGTCCGCCTTATGGTTATTACAGAGCGGCCAGGGCCGCGTTGAAGGTGGCGCTGGGACGCATCGCCGCTTCGGTCTTGGCATCGTCGGGGTGGTAGTACCCCCCCATGTCGACGGGGCTGCCCTGCACGGCGGCAAGCTCCGCCACGATCTTGTCTTCGTTCGCACTCAGGGCCGCAGCCAAGGGGGCAAAACGGGCCTTGATCTCGGCATCCTCATCCTGGTCGGCCAGGGCTTGAGCCCAGTACATCGCCAGGTAGAAGTGGCTGCCGCGATTGTCGAGGCTGCCCAGCTTACGGGCGGGAGACTTGTTGTTCTCCAGCACCTTGCCGGTGGCGACATCGAGCGCCTTGGCCAGCACCGCCGCCTTGGGGTTGTTGAACGCAGCCGCCAGATGCTCCAAGGAAACCCCCAGGGCCAGGAACTCGCCCAGCGAATCCCAGCGCAGGTAGTTCTCTTTCTGGAATTGCTGCACATGCTTGGGGGCCGAGCCGCCCGCGCCGGTCTCGAACAGGCCGCCGCCCGCCATCAGCGGAACGATCGAGAGCATCTTGGCGCTGGTGCCCAGCTCAAGAATCGGGAACAGGTCGGTCAGGTAGTCGCGCAGCACGTTGCCGGTCACCGAAATGGTGTCCTCACCCTTGCGGATGCGGTCCAGCGAGAACTGACAAGCCTCGGCCGGGGCCATGATGCGGATGTCGAGCCCGGCGGTGTCGTGATCCTTCAAATAGACGTTCACCTTGGCGATCAACTGAGCATCGTGGGCACGCTGTTCGTCGAGCCAGAAGATGGCGGGAGCTCCGGTGGCGCGGGCGCGGCTGACCGCCAACTTAACCCAGTCGCGGATCGGGGCGTCCTTGACCTGGCACATGCGGAAGATGTCGCCGGTTTCCACCGCTTGCGACAGCAGCTCGTTGCCCGCCTCGTCGACGATGCGGATGCTGCCGACACCGGGGGCCTCGAAGGTCTTGTCGTGGGAGCCGTACTCCTCGGCCTTCTGGGCCATCAGGCCGACGTTGGGGACGCTGCCCATGGTGCGGGGATCGAAGGCGCCGTTCTTTTTGCAGTCGTCGATCACCACCTGGTAGATGGTGGCGTAGCAACGGTCGGGGATGACCGCTTTGGCATCCTGGCGCTCACCGGCGGCGTTCCACATCTTGCCCGAGTCGCGAATCATCGCGGGCATGGAGGCATCGACGATGACGTCGTTGGGGAAGTGCAGGTTGGTGATCCCTTTGTCGGAATCGACCATCGCAATCGCCGGGCCGTTTTCGTAGGCGGCTTTGATGTCGGCCTCGATCGCGGCGCGTTGCGCTTCGGGCAGCTTGGCAAGCTTGGCTTCGAGGTCGGCAAACCCGTTGTTGAGGTTGACCCCCAGCCCGTTCAACACCGCGCCGTGCTTGGCGATGACGTCGGCGAAGTACACCGACACGATGTGCCCGAACATGACGGGATCGGAGATCTTCATCATGGTCGCCTTGAGGTGGGCCGAGAACAGCACCCCCTTGGCCTTGGCGTCGGCGATCTCTTGGGCGATGAATTCGCGCAGCGCCTTGGCGCTCATGTGGGTGGAGTCGATGACCTCGCCGGCCAGCAGGGGGGCTTCGCCCTTGAGGACGGTCGCCGCGCCGTTGCCGTCGACGAACTCGATCCGGTATTTGCAGGCATTGGCGATGGTGGTGGCGGTCTCGTTGCCGTAGAAGTCGCCGCCCTCCATGTGGGCGACGTGGGTCTTGGAATCGGCCGACCAGGCCCCCATCTTGTGGGGGTTGTTGCGGGCGTATTGCTTCACCGAAGGGGCGGCGCGGCGGTCGGAGTTGCCTTCGCGCAGCACCGGATTCACGGCCGAGCCGAGCACCTTGCCGTAACGGGCGCGGATCTCTTTTTCGGCATCGGTCTGAGGATTCTCGGGGAAGTTGGGGATGTCGTAGCCCTGGGATTGCAGCTCGGCGATGGCGGCCACCAACTGGGGGATCGAAGCGCTGATGTTGGGCAGCTTGATGATGTTGGCTTCAGGGGTCTTGGCCAGCTCCCCCAGCGCGGTCAGCTCGTCGGGAATCTGCTGCTCGGCGGTCAGGTTTTCGGGGAAGTTGGCCAGAATACGCCCAGCCAACGAAATGTCCCGAGCCTCGACCACAACGCCGGCCGCCTTGGTGAAGGCATTGACGACAGGAAGCAGCGAATAGGTCGCCAGGGCGGGGGCTTCGTCGATCTTGGTCCAGATGATCTTGGCTTTGCTCATTGCGGTGCCTCGATGGGGTTGGAAGGGAAAAAAGGAAAGGGTGTTAGCGCTATCGAAAAGGGGGGTCATTATTGATTTATTGATGTGGTCGTCAAGCAGAATGGCCCCGGAAAATCGCACGGAATCAGGTTTTTTTGGGTGTCGAAAAGGTCACAATTTTTGACGGTTCGTTCGGGATTTCGATCAGGGGCAAGCGGAGCAGACGAAGGGGAGGGTTCGGGTCGGGGGGCTGAATTTCAGAAGGAGGGGGCTGGGGTTTTGGCAACGCCTGAAGCGCCCGGAGACCGGACTCCTACCCGTGGATTTCTCGGGGGGGCGCTTTTACAGGGGCACCCCCGACGCGATTGAAGGGGAAAAACGCTCCGTCACGCACCCCGCCTCCCCAACCAAGCCGCCGCCCCCTCCCCCGCCACCCGACCACTGGCTAGACACGCGGTGAGCAGGTAGCCGCCGGTGGGGGCCTCCCAATCGAGCATTTCGCCGGCAACGAACAAACCGGGACGGCCCGTCACCATCAGGTTTTCGTCCAGAGCATCGGGCATCACTCCCCCAGCGGTCGAGATCGCCTCGTCGATGGGATTGGGGGCGATCAAGGTGAGCGGTAGATTTTTGATGCGAGCCGCCAGCGCCGCCGGATCGCCCAGCGCCTCCCCCCCCGGCAGTCCTTCGCGCAGCAGCGCCGCCTTGATTCCGGTGAGTCCCGTGCGCTTACGCAGCCAATTGCTCCAAGAGTCTTTACCCCGTGAATGGCCCAAGTCGCGTTGCAGCGCCTCCAACGAGCGGTCGGGGAGCAGGTCGAGATGCAGGGTTGCAACCCCTGCGGTCTCTTGCACATCGCGCAGCCAGGCCGAAATCGCGTAGATCGCCCCCCCCTCGATTCCCCCCGCCGAAACCACCGCATCCCCCCCCTGGCGATGTTCGATCCCCCTGGGGTCGCGGCAGGAGGCGACCACACCCTTGAGAGGGCAACCGGCAAAGCGGCCGCGCAGGTGATCGCTCCACGCAACCTGAAAACCGCAATTGGCCGGACGCAGTTCGGCCACCCCGATCCCCGCCGCACGCAGCCTCCCCACCCAAGCGCCGTCGGAACCGGTCGCCGCCCAGCTCCCCCCTCCCAACGCCAGGATGGTCGCCTCGGCGTGGACGAGCCGCTCCCCTTCGGGGGTCTGAAAACGCAGGGCGCCGCAGTCGTCCCAGCCGCTCCAACGGTGGCGCATATGAAATTGCACCCCCAGGTCGCGCATCCGGTGGATCCAGGCCCGCAGTAGGGGGGCCGCCTTCATGTCGGTGGGGAAGATCCGGCCCGAGGTGCCAACGAAGGTTTCGATCCCCAACCCCGCTGCCCAATGGCGCACCGTCTCGGGGCCAAACCGGTTCAGCCACGGCTCAACCCAGGAGCTCCGGTCGCCATAACGGGCCACAAAATGTGCCCAAGGCTCGGCATGGCTCAGATTCAGCCCCCCCCTGCCGGCTCGCAGCAGTTTGCGGCCCGGCGAGGGCATGGCGTCGAAGAGGTGGACCGCGATCCCGGCGCTCGCCAGTTGCTCGGCCGCCATCAAGCCGGCGGGGCCGCCGCCGATCACCACCGCTGGAACGGTCTGGACAGGGGTCATGATTCGAGGCTTTCGAGCCAAGCGAGCGCTTGGCGGTAGCGCGCCAGGCGCAAGAAATCGCGGGGGGCTGGGGTGGCCATGCGGGACAGATCGCTGTTGTCGATCAGGTCGGCCCGTTTCACAGCGCGTCCGATGGGATTGGCGGCGGCGCGGCGGACGAAGTCGAAGTAATCCTCCCCTTGCCGCTGGGTCACCGCGTCAAGGGCGGCCAAAACCGTGTCGTCGAAACCCTCGGCGCGCAGTCGCTCGAAATCCCAGCCGGGACAGTCCTCGACCACATCGTGGAGCGCCGCCACGATGCGGGCGGTATTTGAGGTTTGGGCCAGCATGACCCGCAGGGGATGGAGCAAATAGGGGGCGCCCGCCTTGTCGCATTGCCCGGCGTGGGCCTGGGCGGCGATGGCGACTGCGCGTTCGAGTGTGCTCACGAACTCCTCCAACCATCGGGAACAGCGTCGCTTCATCCTCCCGAAGTAGAGGCATCGGGGCAACAAAAAACCCCGGTGGGCTCAAAGCCGACCGGGGTTTTTTGATTGGAGCGGGTGATGGGAATCGAACCCACGTTAGAAGCTTGGGAAGCTCCTGTTCTACCATTGAACTACACCCGCATATGGCAGCGCATCCGCTCGCCCGCAGAGCCCGAAACCGCTGGATCCCTTGGGGGATGCGGATTCTAGGGAAAGAGCCGGTTGTGTCAACGGGGCGCGTTCAACGCCTGGAAGACAAGGTTTTTCAAGGATTGGAATTGTTATCTACCTTGGATGATCCCGATCTTGTAACCATCTGGATCCCCTCGCTGACTGTCGTGCCGTGTTTCATCGGCCCTGCCGTACGAACACACCTTGCGGCTCAGCGCGCCAGACCCAGGCGCTGGTCGGGCGCCACAGGCCATCGGACCCTCGTGGTCACAGTCACCCTAGACTCGGAGCGGGAAAACCCTGTCACCCCTGTTTAGAATGTGGAAAAACAACGTCGGGGGCGTCGTGCGTTGGGCGACCATTGGCTTGAAATGCGCCGTCCCAACGGCGCGAAGCCCCCAACCACTCATGTTCAAACCCACCCCCGTGTGCACTCGATGAAACCCCAGCGGCAGGATTTTGGTGGGGTGAGGGGGTGGTGACAACCGTGGAGCCGAAAAAGCCCCGCCCGGTGAACCGGGCGGGGCTGAAGCGCAAAGACATCAAAGAGCATCCAGCTTGGACCCTATTGTCTCTACTTGTCCTCAGGCCTAATCCAACCAAAAAACGCCTTCGACTCAGTGGTAACGTCGAGATCGACATACCAGGGAATTGTCGGAGGAAACATCGTAGTTGCCTCCCCAACTTGATTCACCACACGATCCGGATGGGTTCTAAACCCCATGGGCAATCCAGGGGAGGTCAAAATACCGGCCATATAACCATGATCGATAAAATTTGGAGCCAATGAAAATGGCATCCCCGGCACTGGCATTTCGTCACCGCCCACCACGCGTTGATCAAAAAAGTAAGGTGCTCGGGGAATGAGAGGGTCTGAATACATAGGACTCCATGTTGGAACCCCCGAAAGTGAACTTGCCGGATCGATCCCGGCAATTTTCGCCAGAATAGGGGAATAGAGACCAAAAGGGGGCTTTACTTGCCATCTATTACTAGTTGGATCTGGATGCTCACCTGTCTTGGTTGTCAAACTTAAATGACCATCTACAACATCTATGACGAGTGCAATATTTGCTGCATCTGACCATCCAAAACCTGGGGTAGAAACCCCCAACAAAATCCTCCAACTCTTGCTTGATTCGTATTGGGTGGCATAACCAATATCTCGATACACGCCCGATTGGACAAAAATAAAAGGTGATGATTTCGTGAAATCAGGAGTCATTTCTACTTGGTACACTTGTGCTGTTTGACTTTGGATTGACCTAGAAAATGTAGAGGTTGTTTTATCCCAAATATATGACGTTAATGAAACCGTTGTTCCCCCGAGCTCGATGGGAAGACCGCACAGGCATTCTCCTGCGCTATTTTGGTAAATATCACAACTATTTCCGGTAATATTATTTACGACAGAAAGAACACCGACCCCACTCGGTATGGGCACAAACTGCAGAAAACCATTTGGCGCTAGATCAGGCGCCATAGCTGAGCTTGTCCAGTTATCCATACTCTCGACTTGAACCGTCACAACGCCAGCATTACTGGCGCCAGTTGCAGGGGGCTGGTAGGCGGCATGAAATTGAAGCCTTGCCGTATCATCCCGAAGCGCTCGCATCACCGTACCATTCCAATAGCGGACATCATTCCACTCATGCAGAAAAACCTTTTTCCATGGCGTTGCAGTGCAGCCTGGATACGTTAATGATTTGATGCGCTCCGTCAGATTCGAAAGGATTGCAGCGCGTGAATTGGCACCGTTCAAATAATGCGCCACGAAATCGTGCCCGAAGAAATCGCTGGAACCCGCTCCAGCCATTCCAAGCCACGTCGGGGGAGGGGGGCAATAAACACCCAAAACATTGAGCGGACCAAAAACCCTTCTCGCCACTACATTAATCACCGAATCTTCAAGCACGGTGAAATGTTGGCCCTTTGGATCGGCAACCCGACCCGCTGGCGTGGCCACGGACACAATTGCCAAGCTTTGTTCCCATGCCGGATTGATGGCGAGCAATTGATCATATTCTTGGTTGGCATAAAGATTACCCTCGGAATGGGCAACAATCACCACACGGTAGTTGGCATCAAGATAGGTTTTGTACATTCTAATGTGATCGGCCATATCGTGATCGTAAATGGCTCGCAGAACGCTACCAGTAATTGCGGTTGCTATGGGTATGTACCAGTCCAAATATGCGGATGGAGAACGAAGAGTCACCCTACCTCCCAGCATTCTCCACAAATCGCTCGTATCATCCCCAAACTTGAGTGCATAGGCTTCAAGCAATTGGCCCAACGCATCGATTCCGGGATATTGGGAGTCGCTACGGGCGAAGGCCAAGTCATATTCAATTTGCTCACTTGGAAAACTCTGGGCCTGTGCTTGTTTAAAACGATTTTTTAGAGCATCCCTTGACTCAACGGACATGGGCCCTGAGTTAAACATTCCATTTCCATAAACAATGGCGGTTTTTGGCAAGCAGGTGGCCTTAGCCATAAAGGGCGCCAAACCAAATGCAATGAAGCATACAACGAGCAATATCCTGTTCATAACAGCCTCCTTTTAGTTTGATAATGTATTGGGGTCGAAATTACATGCCTCATTATCTGGCCCTTGATAACCTCGCAAAATCATCCCACTCAAATGTCTATCGGCCGCCAATACCGCCCTTGATCGCATCATCGTGTTCATGGCAATAGCATGCAAGTCCACAAAGGCAATATGTGCCTCCTTTGGTGTTGGTGCTATAAAATACAGGCAGCTTGATGCACGACTTGTTACACCAATATTTTGAAATGTATGATCAAAACTGAAAGACCCTTTCATATATTCTTGCAACGACACCGCCACCTGCCGCAACGCCATCCTCATCCGCTCCGAATTCGGATAATTCGTTTCGATCCAAATTTGAACGTCGTCCCGCACCCCATCGCCATCCGAATCGATCCCCTCCACGGTTGCCCTGCCTGCCGCGCCGGGATCGAGGGGAAGATTCGCGGTCGGGGGTGGTGCTGGGTTGGGCGTGGGAGCTGGAACCACCGAAGAGACAACGACCACCTGGGTTGCGGAGGTTTGATTGCCGTTGGTGTCGCTGGCCGTCCAGGTCACCAGGGTAGCCCCCACCGGAAAAGTGCG
>MNWR01000007.1 GCA_001872725.1 Proteobacteria bacterium CG1_02_64_396
CCCCCTCCCCCACCCGCGCCGCCGCCACACGTACAGCATCGACGATGGTCTGACGCACGTCGGCGATGGTGCGGACTTCAAGCAATCGCACACCCCTGGCGCGCAGGGCGCGGGCCAGGAAGGCGCTGTTGGTGTCTTGGGTGTAGCCGGCCAGGATCTCGTTACCGATGATTAAAACCACCGCGTCAGTCAAAACGGTTCAACCTCCGTTTGCCGGGGGGAATGTAGACCGAGCAATCGCGCCGCACGATGTACTGGCAAGAGAGCCTGGCCCCGTCGACAAGACGATCAGGGGGAACATGGCGTAGGTCAAGAGGGGTGGGTGCTTCGGCATCGCGGATCGTGACAAAGCACTTGCCGCATTCCCCAGCCCCGCCGCAGTCCGAAGTGATGAAAATTCCCGCTTGGCGGGCTGCGGCGATCAAGCGCGTGCCAGGCTCCACGGCAATGGTTTGGCCGTTGTGCTCAAAGGTGACGATGTTGAGGGGGGGCATTGTGGGGTGCGGCGGTCAGGCAGGAAGGGGGGTCCGTCCGTGGACCGCCTCCATCAAATCGTTTGGGGGTGGAGCGCGGTTTCAGTCTTTGCCGGAGTAGATGTCCCAACCTCTTTGGGAACCTGAACCAGATCATAGGCGCTTTCGTCGGCCAGCAATCCGCGCAGCAGACGATTGTTCAAGGCGTGACCAGAGCGTTCCGCCTCGAAGACCCCGATGACTGGATGACCCAACAGGTACAGATCGCCCACCGAATCGAGAATCTTGTGCCGCACGAATTCGTCGGGATAACGCAGTCCCCCCTCGTTTACGATGCGGTAATCATCAATGACGATGGCGTTATCGAGGCTGCCTCCCTGGGCCAGACCCATCGATTGCAAGGTCTCAACCTCTTTCAGAAACCCGAAGGTGCGTGCTCGGCTGACCTCACGAATAAAACTGGTCTCGTTCAAACGGACTTGGGCCGTCTGGTTACGCAGCATCGGGTGGTTGAAATCGATGGCAAAGCGGATAGAGAACCCCTCCCCCGGAAGGAACGAGGCGACCTTGCCCTCGGCCTCGACTTGGAAGGGCTTCTTGATTTTGATGAACAGGCGCGGCGCTTTTTGCTCCTCGATTCCGGCACACTGAATCAGAAAAACGAATGGGGCACTCGATCCGTCCATGATCGGCACCTCATCCCCATCGATGTCGATGAAAACGTTATCAATCTGCAGTCCGGCCAAGGCGCTCATCAAATGCTCAACCGTGCCGACCCGGCCATGTTCGTTGCCCAGCACGGTGCAAAGCATGGTGTCGACCACATGGTCGGCACGGGCGGGAATCAAGGGCGCGCCGGGAAGATCGACTCGGCGAAACACCACTCCGGTGTTCACGGGGGCGGGGCGCAGGGTCAGGTTCACCTTCCGGCCCGAATGAAGACCGATGCCGGAGGCGCGCATGCTGTTTTTTAAGGTTTTTTGCCGAATCATGGGTTCGTCCCGTCTACCGCATATTCCGCCGAGCACAACATCGGGCGGACAAGAAGGCGGAAGGCTAGCGAAAAAGCCAGCCCAAGCCAATGAAAAACCAAGTGAAGTTGGAGCATAGCGGCCCCAGGATTCAGCAACGCGACCGCAATCACACAGTGTCACGCAGCCTCGCCTGAAGCACCAAAAGCCGCGATTCGGTAAAAGCCTCCATGGTGTAACGCAGCCCTTCACGGGTGTTGCCGCTGCGTTTGCTGCCGCCATAGGGCATGTGGTCGACCCGAAAGGTGGGGATGTCGTTGTGGATCACCCCCCCCACCTCAAGCTGCCGCCAAGCCCGCATCAGCCGCTCGACCGAATCGGTGAACACACCCGCTTGAAGTCCGAAGGGGCTGTCGTTGATGGCGGCTAACCCCGTATCGAAATCGGGCACGGGGATGACCGAAACGATGGGGGCGAAGACCTCTTTGCATACCACGTTTAACGAAGCGTCGGTCCCCGTCAGAACGGCGGGAGCAAGCAGCGCGCCATCGCGGGTGCCGCCGCATACCAACCGTGCACCCGCCGCGACCGCTTCGGCAATCCACGCCCCGGCCTGCCGGGCAGCCTCCACCGAAATCATCGGACCGATCTGGGTGTGAGGATCCAAGGGATCACCTATCGCAAGCGCCCGGGTATTTTCGGCAAGCAACGCCACAAACCGCTCATAGGCTTGGCCCACAACATAGATACGTTGTAACGAGATACAGACTTGGCCCGCATTGGCAAAAGCGCCCAAAACGGCGCGTCGTGCGGCTTGTTCCAGGTCGCTTCCTTCGTCGATCAGCAATCCGGCATTGCCCCCCAGCTCGAGCAGAACCTCTTTGGTGGGGAGTTGACCCTTCATCGCCCAACCGATGGCGGGGGAGCCTGTAAACGAGACCACCCTAACCAGGGGATGGGCGACCAGATGTTGGACACTTTCGTTGGGGCAGGTGACCACATTCACTACACCTGGGGGGAGGCCCGCCTCGTGCAGGATCTCCCCCAGCATCAGTGCCGTCATCGGGGTGCGGGGACTCGGCTTGACCACGCAGGTCGCGCCGCAGGCCAGCGCGGGGGCCACCTTGTGCAGCACCAAATTCAACGGAAAGTTGAAAGGGGTGATGGCGGCGACCACGCCACGCGGGAAACTGGCCACCAATCCCTGGCGTCCCCTGCCCGCCTCGGTCCAATCAAGGTCGAGCCACTGCCCCTCCATGCGCCCGGCCTCCTCACCGGCAACCCTCACAACCTGAATTGACCGGGTCACCTCGGCTTCAGCGTCTGAAATCGGTTTGCCTGCCTCCAAGGCGATACAACGGGCCAAATCGTGAAGCCGAACCTCCAACCCGCGACGAACCCGCTCCAAAATAGAGCGACGCACGTCGTTGGGCGCGCGCGACCAGCTTTGAAACGCGGCATGTGCCGACGCAACTGCGGCGTTCAGGGTCGAAACATCCCCAAGGGCCACCTCTCCCAGGATGGATCCGTCCCACGGCGAGGCGACAGTGAGGGTGCGCTCGGGATCGGGGATGACCCGCGTTCCGTCGAGCCAAAGGGGCAAGGTTAAGGTCAATTCGTTCATCGATTCGCTCCAACGATAATCGCTAAAAAAGTACGCTTTTTTGGGGGGTTCGGACCATTGCTTTCCCTTGACAACCCCAGGTCGGTTCTTAATCTTCCGACTTCTCTTGACAGCCATCACGGAAAATTCAACCTTCACTCGGGAGCGGGTCAAGGGGTGGTGTCAGAGCACGGATGCAACCGGCTTGGCAAACACAAAGCGTACGTTTCTTTTTCATATTTCGAATGGTTCAGGAGTTCGGCCGTGAATCTTTACGAGCACGAAGCGCTGTCCCACATCTACAAGCCGCACGGGGTTCCCCACCCGGCGTACATTGTGGTGACGCAGCCTGGGGACGATGTGGCCAAGTTCGCCGACGAACGCGGCGGCGCCGTGGTCAAGGCGATGGTGTTGGTCGGCAAACGCGGCAAGGCGGGGGCGGTTAAGGTTGTTAAAGACGGCGCCCAGGCCAATGCCGAGGTCGAGCGCATCATGAACATGCTGGTGTACGGCGAAAAGCCGGTTGCCATCATGGTGTGTGAAAAAGCCGACATCGTTGCCGAAATGTACTGCTCGTTTACCTACTCCACCGCCAATCGCGGCCCCGTGGTGACCCTGTCGATGCAGGGCGGCATGGATGTGGAAGAGATCGATCCGGCCAACATCAAGGTGTTCCCCTTGGCCGCCCAACCCGAGTTGCCCGCCTACCAGGTGCGCGACATGCTGGTGGAGATCGGGTTTACCGAGAATTTCGGCGATTTGTTGCGCGAAGCCTCCCTGACCATCTCCAAGATCTACAAGGCCTTCTGGGAGAGTGAATCCCGCCTGCTGGAGATCAACCCCCTAGCGGTCGTGCGGGTGCAGAAGAAGAACCGCAAAACCGGCGAGGTGGAGTCGGCGCTGACCATTCGCGCCCTCGATGCCGTGGTAACCCTGGATGACGACGCCAGCGTCCCCCCTCAAAAATACTTCGGGGAACGTTCGGCCTATATGCGCGACCCGACCCAGCGCGAGATCGATGCGGTGCAGATCGACCGAGACGATCACCGGGGCAAGGCCGGTTCCTACGTCGAGCCCGAAGACATGGGCGGCGACATCGCCATGATGACCTTCGGTGGCGGCGGTTCGGCGGTGACTATTGAGACCTGCTATGACGTGGGTTTGCGTCCGGCAAACTTCACCGATATCGGCGGCAACCCCCCTGCCGAGAAGATGTACAAAATCGGCCGCATCATCCTCTCCAAGCCCGGCATTAAAGGGGTCTTGGTTTGCGGTGGTACCGCCAACAATACCCGCATCGACGTCACCCTCGGCGAGGGTCTGGTCAACGCCATTGATGATCTGGCCAAAGAGGGCAAGCTCGACCGCGACCTGATCTGGGTGGTGCGTCGCGGTGGTCCCGAGGCCGAAAAAGGTCTGCGCTTGCTGGGTGAATGTTTTGCCCGTAACGGCATCAAGGGTCGGATTTTTGACTCCGAACTGCCGCTGACCGAAGCGCCGGTCATCCTGCGCGACCTACTCGTGGAACACACCGGCTATCAGCCGGATGCTTCGGCGAATTGAGGGGGATCATCCGATGAAGGGCACCAGCATTCTTAATAAGAACACCCGCCTCGTCGTGATCGGGGCGACCGGTCGCGAGGCGAGCCAGGTCATCCGCGAGTCCGAAGAACTCTATTCCGGTTTCGTAGCAGCGGGGGTGACCCCCGGTCGTGGCGGCCAGACCGTGGAGCCCAACGTTCCGGTCTACAACACCGTCAAAGAGGCGGTCGCAGCTGACCCCTCCATCAACGCAGCCTTGGTTTATGTCCCCCCTTCCTCGGTGAAGGACGCCGCCCTTGAGGCGCTGGGCAACGGCATCAAGGTGGTTTTCATCGTCACCGAGCACACCCCGGTACGCGATGCAGCCGAGATCTATGAGGCCTCCAAGCGTTATGGTGCCCGCGTGGTCGGTGGCACCTCCTTGGGTTGCATCATCCCTGGTCTGGCCCGCATTGCCGCCATTGGCGGTAAGGACCCTAGTGGCTCCCTGGTTCCCGGTAGTGTGGTGGTGCTCTCGAAGTCGGGCGGACTGACCACCACCACCGCCGAGATGCTCAAGCGTCGTGGTTGGGGCACCTACATGGCCATGGGGATCGGCGGCGACATCATCGCCGGTACCATCTACTCCGATCTGATGGAGGAGTTGGAACAAGATCCCAACTGCAAGGCGTTGGTGATTTTGGGAGAGGTTGGCGGCTCCTATGAAGAGCAGGCCGCTGCGGCGGTTAAGGCCGGAAAATTCACCAAGCCGATGGCCGCCTTCATTGGCGGCGAGTTCCAAGAGCATCAGGAGGGAGTCGCCTTCGGTCACGCCGGTGCGGTGGTGGAGCGCGGTATGGGCAAGGCCTCTGATAAGAAACGGGCGCTGCGCGGCGCCGGCCCCAACGTGCGGGTGGCCAAGTACTACCATAACCTGGTCGATTGCATCGAAGAGCTGGGGGTCCCCCGCGACTTTGCCGATTCGACCGGCGACGAGATCAAGCCGAAGTTCGCCTCGATCTGATTCGAGCCTTCAAAGCCTCAATTTGGCGGGCGGCGTTGCCGCCCGCCTTCTTGTCTAAGGGTGAACCCCATGTCTCTGCATTGGCGCACCGCGATTACCAAAAACGAAGCAGGCGAGATCCACGTCCGCGGCTACGACGTGATGGACTTGGCCGGCAACCTCCGTTTCGGCGAGGCGATCTACCTGATTCTTAAAGGTGAGCTCCCCTCCGCCGGTGAGGCTGCGATGATGGATGCGATCTTCGTCTCCATGATCGATGCCGGTATCGCTCCCCCTTCGGTGGTAGCGGCCCGCACCGTGTTTTCGGGCGGCAACTCCTATAACAGTTCGGTGGCGGCGGGGATTTTGACCCTGGGTGATTACCACGGCGGCGCAATTGAGCAATGCGCCAAAACCTTTGGCGAGGTGGTCGATGCCGCTCCCGAAGGGGCCGACATGAAAGATCTGGCCAAAAAGACCGTGGCGGAATTCGCCGCGATCAAACGCCGTTTCCCTGGGTATGGCCACAAGATCCACAAAGAGGGTGATCCCCGGACCGTACGCCTGCTTGAGGTGGCCAAGAAACACGGTTTCGGCGGTCGCTACATCGACTTTGCGACCGCAGTGGGCGATGAACTTGCGAAGAGCGGCAAACAGTTGCCCTTGAACGTCGATGGCGCCGTCGCGGCGGTTATTTGCGACATGGGATTCGATTGGCGGATGGGAAAAGCCTTCTTCCTGATTGCTCGTGTCCCTGGTCTATGTGCCCACGTCTTCGAGGAGTGGATGCGCGAAAAGCCATTTCGTCGTTTGCCATCCGATCAGCACGAGTACGATGGGACCGAAGACCGTTCCCTGCCCGAAGCGTTTGTGCGCGGCTGATTTGAATTTCCCAGTGTTTGTCTTGCGTTGACCGAGACCAAGCGGAACCGCATGATAGGTTCGTCCGTTCCGGGTCGCTGTAAAAGGCGCGGAAAATCTTGGTTTTGTCTGTTTCGGTTGAAGATGGGGGTCCACAGGTATGCTTGAGCTTTACCTGCCGGTATTTCTCTTTGTAATCCTCGCCACCGTGCTTGGTGTGGTGCCGATTGCCCTTTCGTACGTCGTGGCGCCGCAAAAGCCCGACCGCGAAAAGCTTTCGCCCTACGAGTGCGGCTTCGAAGCCTTCGAGGACGCGCGGACGAAATTCGATGTGCGGTTCTATCTGATCGCCATCCTCTTCATCGTCTTCGATCTCGAAACGGCGTTCCTCTTCCCGTGGGCGGTGGTCTTCACCGACATCGGGATCTTCGGCTTCGTCGAGATGGTGCTCTTCCTGGTGATCTTGATCGTCGGCTACGCCTGGGCCTGGAAGAAGGGGGCTTTGGAATGGGAATAACTGAAGGGGTGTTTGAGCAGGGCTTTGTGACCACCACGGTCGACAAAGTCATCAATTGGGGTCGCACCAGCGCCCTTTGGCCGATGACCTTCGGTCTGGCCTGCTGCGCGGTGGAATTCATGCACGCTGGCGCCGCTCGGTATGACTTTGATCGGTTCGGCATCATCCCCCGTCCGAGTCCTCGCCAGTCCGATGTGATGCTGGTGGCCGGTACTTTGGTCAACAAGATGGCCCCCGCCCTGCGCCGGGTCTACGACCAGATGCCCGAGCCCCGCTGGGTGATCTCTATGGGTTCATGCGCCAACGGCGGCGGCTATTACCACTACTCCTATTCGGTCGTTCGTGGTTGCGACCGGGTGGTTCCCGTTGATATCTACGTGCCGGGTTGCCCCCCGACGGCCGAAGCGCTGCTGTACGGTTTTATTCAGCTGCAGCGCAAGGTCCGACGTACCGAAACGATCGCGCGCATCTGAGGCGGAGGAGCAATGGCAGATTATCAGGCCTTGGCCAAAGTGATTAAGAATCGGTTCGGCGACGCCGTGACCGTTTCGATTCATCGTGGCGATGAACTCAATGTGGAGGTGAGCAAGGAGCAATGGGAGCCCCTTGCCCGCTTCTTGCGCGACGACCCCAGTTGCCGCTTCGAGATCCTTACCGACCTGTGCGGCGTCGATTTTCCCCAGCGCGAACAGCGCTTCGAGGTGGTCGTTCATCTGCTGTCGATCAGCCTGAATCAGCGTATCCGTTTCAAAACCAAGGCTGGCGAATGGGATCCCGTCTCCACCCTGGTCGAGACTTGGAACAACGCCAACTGGTTTGAGCGCGAAGCCTTCGATCTGTTCGGCATTCTGTTCGAGGGCCATCCCGACTTGCGCCGTCTGCTCACCGATTACGGCTTCGAGGGGCACCCCTTGCGCAAGGACTTCCCTCTCTCCGGCGAGGTGGAATGCCACTGGGACGAGCAGCAGCTGCGGATGGTGTACACCCCGGTTCAGATCAAGCCCCGGGAACTTCGCTTCCAGGACTATCAGGACTGAGGTAAGCCATGTCCCAGATCAAAAACTACACCCTGAACTTCGGTCCCCAGCATCCTTCGGCCCACGGGGTGCTGCGTTTGGTGCTTGAGCTCGACGGCGAGGTCGTGGTGCGCGCCGATCCTCATATCGGCTTGCTCCATCGCGGTACCGAAAAGCTCATGGAGCACAAGACCTACCTGCAAAACCTCCCCTACTTTGATCGCTTTGACTATGTCTCGATGATGGCCAACGAGCATGTCTACTGTTTGGCGGTCGAAAAGATGTTGGGGATTCAGATTCCGGAGCGGGCCTCTTACATCCGGGTCATCTACTCCGAGATCACCCGTATCCTGAACCACCTGATGTGGGTTGGCGCCCATGCGCTCGATATAGGCGCCATGGCGGTCTTCCTCTACTGCTTCCGGGAGCGTGAAACCCTGTTCGACTTCTACGAGGCGGTCAGTGGGGCGCGGATGCACGCCGCCTACTTCCGTCCCGGAGGGGTGGCCAAAGATCTTCCCGAGGGGCTGGCCGAGCGTATTTGGCAGTTCACCGAGGAATTTCCTGGCTATATCGATGAATACGATGGCCTGTTGACTGAGAACCGCATTTGGAAGCAGCGCACCGTGGGAATCGGTGTGGTTTCTAAGGAGCGGGCTTTGTCGATGGGCTTCACCGGCCCGATGCTGCGCGCTTCCGGGGTGGCTTGGGATCTGCGCAAGGATCAGCCCTACGAGGTCTACGACCGGCTCGACTTCGACATTCCGGTGACCGAGGGGGGTGACTCCTACGACCGGTACCTGATTCGCATGGAGGAGATGCGCCAGTCCAACCGCATCATTCGCCAATGCCTGGAGCAGATGAAGCCTGGCCCCGTGAAAATCGACGACCACACCATCGTTCCTCCGACCCGCGGTCGCATCAAAGAGGACATGGAGGCGCTCATCGAGCACTTCAAGCTCTACACCGAGGGGTATTCGGTGCCGGCCGGGGAGACCTACGCCGCCGTCGAACATCCCAAAGGTGAGATGGGGGTCTACATTGTGGCCGACGGGAGCAATCGCCCCTATCGGATCAAGGTGCGCAACCCCGACTTCGTCCACCTGATGGCGACCGACGAATTGTGCCGGGGCCACATGGTGGCCGACGTAGTCACGGTCATCGGCACCCTGGACGTGGTGTTTGGATCGATCGACCGCTGATCGACTGAGGAGCGACGTGGGTTCACATCAGCCGAGCCAGCATTGGCAGGGGGAGCGACTCCAACAGGCGCAAACGGTGGTCGCCCGTTTTCCCCGCCCCTCCTCTGCTGTGATCCCCCTGTTACATGAGGCTCAAGATCGGGACGGCGCCATCGGCGTCGAGGCGGTGGAGTCGATTGCCGCCCTGACCGGGGAGCGCCCCCTTGATGTGTGGGAGGTGGTGTCGTTCTACACCATGTTCCGAACCGGTGAGGTGCCCAACCATGTGCTTTCGGTTTGCACCAATATCGCCTGCTGGCTGCGCGGTGGGATCGAGCTGCACGAAGCGTTGAGCCGTGCGGTAGCCGAAGGTGTCTTGGTGGAAGAGGTGGAGTGCCTCGGGGCATGCGGCGGCGCGCCGGTTGTGGCGGTCAATGGTCGTTACGTCGAGAACGTAGCGCTGCGCGGAAGTGAAGAGGTGATGGCATGGTTGGAAGGGGAGCTCAAGTGAGCGATCCCCGTCCCCAACAGGTCAACGGCCTGCTGCTGCGCCATCACCGGCCCGACGTGGCGCCGACCCTGGCTGGATACCGCTCCGATGGCGGCGGGGTAGGACTAGAAAAAGCCCGCGCCATGGATCCGCGCGATGTCATCAACGAGGTCAAGACCTCGGGGCTGCGCGGTCGCGGCGGTGCTGGGTTTCCCACCGGTTTGAAATGGGGATTCATCCCCCGGGATGGTGAAGGTCCCCGCTATGTGGTGTGCAACGCCGACGAGGGGGAGCCTGGAACCTTTAAAGACCGGGATATCCTGCGCTTCGATCCCTTCCGTTTGCTGGAGGGTCTGGCGATTGCGGGACATGCCATTGGGGCGCAGCTCGGGTTTATCTACATTCGAGGCGAATACCTGTTTGAAGCCCAGGTGGTCGGGCGAGCCATCGAAGAGGCCCGTGCGGGGGGGATGTTCGGCGAGTGTTTCGACGTGCTGATCTACCGGGGTGCCGGGGCCTACATCTGCGGTGAGGAGACAGCGCTGCTCAATTCGTTGGAGGGCAAGAAGGGTCAGCCACGGCTTAAACCCCCCTTCCCCGCGACCAGCGGTTTGTACGGGCGACCGACCCTGGTCAACAACGTCGAAACCCTGACCTGTTTGCCCGACATCATGGCTTTCGGGGGCGAGTGGTACGCCGGAATCGGTACTCCCAAGAACAGCGGAACCAAGATTTTTTCGTTGTCGGGCCATGTGCGTCGGCCCGGTAATTACGAGTTGCCCCTCGGAACCACTCTGCGCACCCTGGTTGAGGACTGCGGCCAGGGGGTGCTCGACGGTCGCAACGTTCAGGCGATCATCCCCGGGGGCGGTTCGGCGCCGATGTTGACTGCCGCGCACCTTGACACCCCAATGACCTACGATGACATGACCCGCTTGGGGACCATGCTCGGGTCGGGCGGTGTGGTGGTGATCTCCGACAGCGCCTGTATTGTCGGGGCGGTGACTCGACTGGCTAAGTTCTACGCCCACGAATCGTGCGGACAGTGTGTCCCCTGCCGCGAGGGGACCGGTTGGATGGCGCGGTTGCTGGCCCGCATCGAGGCCGGTATGGGGAGCGAGGAAGACCTCGAAAACCTAGAGCGTCTCACCGGAATGGTTCCGGGGATCACGATTTGCGCGTTGTCGGATGCGGCGGTGGGACCGGTAAAGTCGGCCCTGACCTACTTTCGTTCCGCCTTCGAGCGCCATGTGCGGGAGCATAGCTGTCCTCAGCGCCGTGCGGCGGGGGGACGGTAATGGCCACCATCAGTGTGAATGGCCGCGAGGTCATCGTTCGCGACGGTTTGCCGTTGATCGAGGCGTGTCGACAGGCGGGGGTGGAGCTGCCCCATTTTTGTCATCACCCCGATCTCAAACCGGCGGGTAATTGCCGGATGTGTCTGGTGTCGGTCGACCGCATCCCGCGACCGGTGACCGCATGTTCGTTGCCGGTTTCCGATGGCATGGTGGTGAAAACCTCGACGCCCGAACTTGAAAACGCTCGGCGTGGGGTGCTGGAGCTGTTGCTCATCCACCATCCGCTCGATTGCCCGGTGTGCGATCAGGCCGGAGCCTGCCGGTTGCAGGATTACGGCATGGGGATGGGGCCGCAGCGCACCCGGTATCACGAGGAGCGCCGCCGGGTAGCCGATAAGGATTTTGGGCCTTTGGTGGGGACCGACCTGTCGCGTTGCATTTTGTGCGCCCGTTGCGCCCGATTTATGGATGAGATCGCCGAAAGCGACGAACTTGGCATCATCAACCGGGGAGACCGCTCCGAGTTGGTGAAAGAGAGTCCGGGCGGATTCGACAGCAACCTGTCGGGCAACATCATCGACATCTGCCCGGTGGGCGCCTTAATCGACCGCCCCAGCCGGTTCCGCGCCCTGAGTTATCAGCTGCGTGGTCGAGAGAGCCATTGCACCCAATGCTCGTTGGGATGCCGGATCAAACCCGGGGTGTTGGAGGGGGAGATTCTGCGGGTGAGCGCCGTTCAGGCCCCGGCAATCAACGGTCATTGGATGTGCGACCGTGGGCGGTTTGCCCACCTGGGCATGAATCGGGACCGGGTCCTAACACCAAAGATCCGTGGGCGGGACGGTTGGCGAGAGACCTCCCTCGAAGAGGCGGCTCTTCATGTCGACCGCGGTCTGCGTGCCCTTGATACGGTTGGGTTGATCGGCGGCGGGCGGATGGATGTCGGCTCGGCTTGGCTGCTGCAACAGTGGATGCGTCAAGGGCTGGAATCGGGCAATCTCGATTGCCGGATTGGAAGGGGAAGCCATGAGGACGACGGCGAAGCGATCTCGCTGGGCGACTACGGGTTGCCTCTGGGATTGCCCAAAATCGAACAAGCACCTGCGATTCTGATCGTTGGCTCAGGACTTAGCCGCGACCTGCCGATGCTCAATGATCGGGTACGACGGGCACAGAGGGCAGGGGCTTGGGTTGGTTCCTTAAGCGATGCCGCAAGTGAAACGCATATGCTCGCCGGTTTGATCGGCGCCATGCGTAGTCGGATCGGATCCGAGGCGATGGCACAGTGGGGTGAGCAATCGGGGCATCCGCCCGAGGGGTTGCCCGTCGAAGGGCAGCTGCTGGTGCTGGTGACCCGCGAGGTCGAAGCCCACCGGCAGGGTGCGTTGATTCGCCGTCTGCTCCGCTCTTGGTCTGACCGCGATGCCCAGTTGTTGGTGGGGTATCCCCATCCGGCCATGGGCCGCACCGCGGGGGTGCTGGCCGGTTTGCTCCCCTGGATGGGACCGGCAGGTCGGTTGCTGCCACGCAAGGGCAAGGGGATGGGTTTTGCCGAGATGACCCGACCCGCGCAGGAGGGGGGGGTCGAAGGTCTCGTGTTAGCGGGGGTCGACGGTTTCGGGGATGGTATCGACCCCGAATCTCTGGTTGCGATGGTGCAGTCCCGCCCGTTCACGGTGGTGTTGGCCTCCCACTGGGAGCCTTGGATGGAGCAGACTCAGGTGGTGTTGCCTTGGGCCACCCCCGAAGAAAACGGGGGGGACTTTGTCTCCATCGAGGGGCGGGGGCTTCGGCTTGATCCGGTGGTTCCTGCAAAAGGGGCCTCGCGACTCAGGGTACTCAACGCCCTGTTCAAGGCGGGCAACCGCAAGGATTGGAGCTTGAGCGAACTGAAGAACGAAACCGAAGGGCTGCTGTTGGGGATTGGAGAGCCCATCGAGTTGGATGAATGTGCCCCCGGCCTGGGCGAGGCGACCGCCTCAGCTTTGTGGCCGGAGGTTCCAGAAGAGATTGTGGTAGGACTGGGTGGGGCGGCGCCGCTGCGCAGCCCCGAGATTCGTCGGGTCGATGTGCTGGCCGAGGCGATGCAGCGCGGTTTGATTTGACGTAGAGCCACCTATCGGCATCTGCCGATGGCATGAATCGACAGACGAATCTGTTTCGGGCTTGAAGGAGCTATCGATGTCCTACTCCGAGTTGTTCGGTAACGGCGTGTTGCCCACCATCTGGGCCATTCTGAAAATCCTCGTCGTGGCCTTGCCGATCATGGGTGTGGTTGCCTATTTGACCTTGGCCGAACGCAAGGTGATCGCCTACATGCACATCCGCTTGGGGCCGAATCGAGTGGGGCCCAAGGGGCTGCTGCAACCGATTGCCGACGCCATCAAGCTGATTACCAAAGAGACGATCATTCCGACCTCAGCCAACCGGATCGTGTTTGTGTTGGCGCCGATCATCGCCTTGATTCCGGCCTTGATGGCTTGGGCGGTTATCCCCTTCACCGAAACCACCCTTTTTGGGTTGTTTCCTGAAAGTCGGGCCCTTTCGATTACCGATCTGAACGCTGGGGTGCTTTACGTCTTGGCTATCTCGGGGCTGGGGGTCTACGGCCTGATCATCGCCGGTTGGGCGTCAAACTCGGTGTACGCCATCTTCGGCGCCATGCGTTCGGCCGCGTTGATGATTAGTTACGAAGTTGCGATGGGTTTCACCATCATCCCGGTCATCATGCTGGCCGGTTCGATGAATCTGGTCGACATTGTCCACGCCCAACAGGGGGGGCTGCTCAATTGGTACTTCATCCCCTTGTTCCCGATGTTCATCGTCTACTTCATCTCGGTGGTGGCCGAAACCAACCGCGCCCCCTTCGACGTGGCGGAAGGCGAATCGGAGATCGTGGCCGGGTTCCACGTCGAGTACTCCGCCATGATGTTCGGCCTGTTCTTCTTGGCCGAATACGCCAACATGATCCTGGTGTCGGCGCTGGCGACGTTGCTCTTCCTGGGCGGTTGGATGCCGATCCTCGATGTCGCCCCCTTCAACCTGATACCTGGCTTCATCTGGTTTGCGTTGAAGACCGCTATGTTCCTGTTCATCTTCCTCTGGCTGCGGGCCACGTTCCCCCGCTACCGGTACGACCAGATCATGCGTCTGGGCTGGAAGGTTTTCCTCCCGTGGTCGCTGGCCTGGATTTTCGTGACCGGCGTCGGCATCCACCTGTTCCGTTGATTGGAGGACGCCGATGAGCCTCTTGAACCGTTGGACCAAAACGTTCCTGATGACCGAGCTGCTGCACGGGTTGTCGATCACGGGGCGCTACTTCTTCAAAAAGAAGTTCACGATTCAATACCCTGAGGAGCGGACCCCCCTCTCCCCCCGTTTCCGCGGCCTGCATGCCCTGCGCCGCTACGAGGATGGGGAGGAGCGTTGCATCGCCTGTAAATTGTGCGAGGCGGTCTGTCCGGCGCTGGCGATCTCGATCGAATCCGAGGAGCGGGACGACGGCAGTCGTCGTACCACCCGTTACGACATCGACCTGAACCTGTGCATCTTCTGCGGCCTGTGTCAGGAGGCCTGTCCAGTCGATGCAGTGGTCGAGACCCAGGATTTCGAATACGCCTGCGATGACCGTAAGAAGCTCTACTACACCAAGAAGATGCTGCTGGAGGTGGGTGACCGGATGGAGGCCTCCATCGCCCGCAACATCGCCCTGGATGAGCCCTACCGATGAGTCCAGTCGTTTCCGGTACCCTTTTGGCCCCTTGTCGTCACAAGGTCCGCTAAGGAGCCTGCATGTTCAGCGAATATTTCTTTTATCTGTTTTCTGCGGTGATGGCCGTGTCGGGATTCATGGTGATCACCGTGCGCAACACGGTGCATGCCGTGATGTGGCTGATTGTGGTCTTCCTCAACGCAGCGGGGTTGTTCTTCCTGCTCGAACAGGAGTTCATCGCCCTGATCCTGATCCTGGTCTACATCGGGGCGGTGGTGGTGCTGCTGCTCTTCGTGGTGATGATGCTCGACGTCAACATTTCGAAGGTGCGTGAGGGCTTCACCCACTACCTGCCCTTGGCGGTCACCTTGGGCATCTTCCTAGTGGCTGAGGTGGCGTTGGTGGTGGGCGATAGCCTGATCTCCCCCGAGGCGCTGCCCATTCCGGCCCCCAAGGGAGCCGATTATTCAAATACGACCGAGGTGGGTTTGCAGCTCTATACCACCTACCTGTTCCCCTTCGAGGTCGCCTCAGTGATCCTCCTGGTCGCCCTGATCGGCGCGGTGGTCTTAACCCACCGTCCCGCCCAAAAAGGTGCGAAGTACCAGAAGATTTCGGAACAGGTTGCGGCCGGGCCTGCGCGTCTGCGCAAGGTCTCCTCCAAGCAAAAGATCAACGCGTAAGGGGAGTCATCATGGCGCTGTCCAGCTATTTGTTGGTCGCGGGGGTGCTCTTCGCCATTGGGGTGATCGGCATCTTCCTGAACCGGAAAAACATCATCGTTTTGCTGATGGCCATCGAGCTGATTCTGCTGGCGGTCAACATCAATCTTGCCGCCTTCTCCCACTTCCATCAGGACGTAGTGGGCCAGATCTTCGTCTTCTTTGTGTTGGTGGTGGCGGCTGCGGAAGCGGCGATCGGCCTGGGCATCATCGTGGCGATCTTCCGGACCAAGCAGACCATCGAGATCGAACGCCTTGCCGATCTGAAGGGTTGATCGGGCAGACCGGGAGCCAATGAGAACATGAGCCAGTCCACCCTCTATTTACTGATTCCACTGATTCCGCTGCTTGCGGGGACCATTGTGGGGCTCTTCGGATCCCTCAAGCCGGTTCTGCCTAAGGCGCTCGCCCACTGGTTGACCTGTGGCGGCATGGGGCTTTCCGCGATCCTGGCTTGGGTTGCCTTCTTCGATATCGTCGGGGGCAATCTCTTCCACGGTGTGGTCTACACCTGGGCAATCTCAGGTGACCTGCAAATCGATGTCGCCTTCCTCGCCGATCGGCTGACGGCGGTCATGCTGATTACGGTGACCACCCTATCGTTCTTCATCCACGTCTACACCATCGGCTACATGGAGAAAGACCCGGGGTACGCACGGTTCTTCAGCTACATCTCCCTGTTCACCTTCTTCATGTTGATTCTGGTGCTGGCGGATAACTTCTTGGTCTTGTTCTTCGGTTGGGAGGGGGTGGGGCTGGTCTCCTACCTGCTGATCGGATTTTGGTACAAGCGCGAAAGCGCCAACTACGCAGCGTTTAAGGCCTTCATCGTCAACCGGGTCGGCGACTTTGGTCTGGCCTTGGGGATCATGGCGATCTACCTCTACTTTGGCACCCTGGAGTACAGCTTCGTCTTCGAGCACGCGGCGGAGTACATCGGCTCGACGGTCAACATTCCTCTCTTCGGTGAATCCGAAATCATCACCGCAATCTGCCTACTGCTCTTTGTTGGGGCCATGGGTAAGTCGGCTCAGGTCCCCCTGCATGTTTGGCTGCCCGATTCGATGGAGGGCCCAACCCCCATCTCGGCACTGATTCATGCCGCCACCATGGTGACCGCCGGTGTGTTTTTGGTCGCCCGCTGTTCCCCGATGTTTGAACTGTCTCAGGTAGCGCTCGACACCGTGGCGGTGATCGGCGCCCTGACCGCCTTTCTGATGGCGGCCATTGGCCTGGTGCAGAACGACATCAAACGGGTCATCGCCTACTCGACCTGTTCGCAGCTCGGCTACATGTTTTTTGCGTGCGGCGTGTCGGCTTACGCAGCGGGTATCTTTCACCTGATGGCCCACGGCTTCTTCAAGGCGTTGCTCTTCTTGGGGGCCGGTTCGGTTATCCACGCCATGAGCGACGAGCAAGACATGCGCAAGATGGGCGGCCTGCGTAAGTACATGCCATTCACCTTCTACACCTTTGCCATCGCCTCGTTGGCCCTGGCCTTCGCCCCCTCGAAAGAGGTGATCCTCGCCTCGGCTTTTTCGGCCCACACCGCCGCAGGTCAGTTCGCCTGGACCCTCGGGGTGCTGGCGGCGCTGATGACCGCCTTCTACACCTTCCGCATGCTTTTCATGACCTTCTGGGGCAGCGAGCGGATGGATGAGGAGACCAAACACCACCTGCACGAGTCACCCAAGGTCATTACCGTGCCCTTGGTGATCCTGGCGGTGGGGGCGCTCTTGGCTTTCTACTTCGGTCACGGTTTGGTTGAGGCCGACTGGTTCGGCGAGGCGATTGTGGTCGCCGCTGGTCACGAGGCGCTGGAGCACGGTCATCACCTGGCCTTCGGCTTGACCTACCTGCCCGCCCTCCTCGGGGCGATGGGGATTGCGCTGGCCTACTACATGTACGTGGTCAACACGGCGCTGCCTGGCGTCATTGCCACGGTAGCCCGTCCAGCCTACGAGCTCCTTCAGAACAAGTACTACTGGGATGAGCTGTACGTGGCGATGTTTATGGTTCCCTCGCAGCGCCTGGGGTCGTTCTTGGCCCATAAGGTGGATATGGGGGGCATCGACCGCGCGGTGGATGGCATGGCGGCATTCGTTGGGGTTTGGGCGGCGCGGCAGATGGGCCGCTTCCAAACCGGGCTGCTGTATCAGTACGCCTTCGTAATGATTCTCGGCCTGTTTGTCACCGCCAGTTACTTTGTCTTCTTCCACCACGGCTGATCGGGTCCAACCGGGACGATTCTGGAGAAAACGATGAATAATGCGTTCCAGCTGCCCATCCTGAGCATCTCCATCTGGTTCCCCATTCTTATGGGGATCCTGCTGATGGCGTTGGTGCGGGGTAACGGGGAGGCGGCCAAACGGAATGCTCGTTGGATGGCGCTGATTATTTCCATCTTCGAGTTTCTGATCACCCTGCCACTGGTCTTGAAGTTTGACCGGAGTACCTCGGCCTTTCAGTTTGAGGAGTCCGCTCAGTGGATTCCCGATTACGGGATCAACTATGTCCTGGGGGTTGATGGCATCTCGGTGATGTTCATCCTGCTGACCTCGTTCGTGACCATCTTTGCTATCCTGGCCTCGTTAGAGGTTATCCAGGATCGGGTGAAGGAGTTCATGGTCTCCTTCCTGATTATGGAAGGGTTGATGATCGGGGTTTTTGCCGCCCTCGACGCCGTGATCTTCTACATCTTCTGGGAGGCGATGCTGATCCCGATGTTCATCATCATCGGGGTCTGGGGTGGGCCGAAGCGTATCTACGCAACGGTGAAGTTCTTCCTCTACACCTTCGCCGGTTCGGTTTTGATGCTGGTCGCCTTGATGTACATGTACTTCCAGGCGGGTCAGACCATGTCGATTCCCGCCTTGATGGATGTGCCGCTAACCCTGACCGAGCAATGCTGGTTGTTCGTCGCGCTGCTGATCGCTTTCGCGGTTAAGGTGCCGATGTTCCCGGTCCATACCTGGTTGCCCCATGCCCACGTTCAGGCCCCTACCGCCGGTTCGGTAATCCTGGCGGCGATCATGCTGAAGATGGGCGGATACGGCTTCCTGCGGTTCTCGCTGCCGATGTTCCCCGATGCGTCGACCTATCTGGCTGACGTGGTCATCGTGTTGTCGCTGATCGCTGTCATCTACACCGCTTACGTGGCGATGATGCAGACCGACATGAAGCGGCTGGTGGCCTATTCCTCGATTTCGCACATGGGGATCGTCACCCTCGGTTTCTTTGTGTTCACCCAGCAGGGGATCGAGGGTGGGATCATGCAGATGATCTCCCACGGTTTTGTTTCGGCAGCGCTGTTCTTGATCGTCGGGGTGATGTACGACCGGCTCCACACCCGTGAAATCGGGGCCTACGGTGGCGTGGTCAACTCCATGCCCGCTTTTGCTGCCCTGGCGATGGTCTTTTTCATGGGTAACGTCGGGCTTCCCGGTACCACCGGGTTCGTCGGCGAAATCATGGTGCTGATCGGCACCTTCCAGGTGAACAAGTTGGCGGCGGTTCTGGCGACCACGACGTTGGTGCTTTCGGCGATGTATACCCTGTGGTTGTTCAAACGGGTGCTCTTCGGCGACATCGTCCACGAAGGGGTCCGTACCCTGAAGGATCTCAGCACCCGCGAGTGGTGGGTTTTGGCCCCGCTGGCCGTCGTCACCATCTATTACGGTCTGTTCCCCAACGCCATCTTCGACATCATGCACGTCTCGGTGGAGCACCTGATCGATCAGGTTGCCACCGGCAAAATGTGATGCGAGAGGAATAAGCTCCGATGCCAAACGATTTTCCGATTCCGAGTCTTGCCCCCCTCGCCCCCGAGCTCTTTTTGCTGGCCGCGGCGTGCATCCTGCTGCTTGCCGATCTTTGGATCCCCAAGGATCGCAAGGGGATCACCGGTTACATTGCACTGGGGATCGTGGTCGTCGCTGCCGCCTTGACCCTGCTGCAATTTGGCGACCCGGCGGTGACCACCTTTGCCGCTCGCACCGGTGCACAAGGGATGGTGGTGATCGACACCTTCTCCAATGTGTTCAAGATCATCCTCTACGGAGCGACGATCCTGACGATTTTGATCGGCATGGACTTCCTTGAGGCCGAAAAACAGCATCATGGCGAGTACTATGTGCTCTTGCTGTTCGCCCTGCTCGGCCTGATGTTCATGGTTTCGGCCAACGACCTGTTGGTGGTTTACCTTGGCCTGGAGCTCTCGGCATTGTCGATTTATGTGCTGGTCGGCTACTTCCGCGAAGAAAAGCGTTCCACCGAGGCCGCCCTGAAGTACTTCGTGCTCGGCTCGCTGGCATCCGGCTTTGTGCTTTACGGCATGAGCCTGATCTACGGCGCCACTGGGGCGACGATGCTGCCAAGCATTGCGGCGGCCATCGGCGGATTTGAAGGGCATCACCTCATCCTGAGCTTTGGGCTGGTTTTCTTCCTGGCCGGGTTCCTGTTCAAGATTTCGGCTGCCCCCTTCCACATGTGGACTCCCGATGCCTTCGAGGGGGCTCCCACTCCGATTACCGCGTTCATGGCGGTCGCCCCCAAGGCGGCAGCATTGGCGGTGATGATGCGGGTGCTGGTCGATGCGCTGCCCAGCATGTCGGATCAATGGAGCTCGATCTTGATGGTGGTGGCGGTGCTGACCATGTTTGTCGGCAACGTTGCGGCCATTGCCCAGACCTCGGTCAAGCGGATGCTGGCCTATTCCTCCATCGCCCACATCGGTTTTGCGCTGTTGGGTTTGGTGGCGGCCAACGAGCTGGGCTATATGTCGGTTGTGCTCTACATGGTGGTCTACCTGCTGATGAACTTCGGCGCTTTCGGCGGGCTGATTATGCTGCGCCGAGGCCAGATCAGCGGCGAAAAGCTGGACGATTTCAGCGGATTGGCTGCCGAGCGTCCAGGTGTTGGTCTGATGCTGCTAATTCTCTTCTTCTCGTTGGCGGGGGTACCCCCCACCGTGGGCTTCATCGGCAAGCTCTACCCGATTCTTGCGGTGGTCCAGGCCGGTCACATCTACGTGGCGGTGCTGGCGGTGCTCGCCTCGGTGATCGGCGCTTTCTTCTACCTGCGGGTGGTGTGGTACATCTACTTCAACAAGCCCGAGGTGAAGTTCGAGAACGTCAACCTCTCCCCCGCCATGGCCGGTGTGATCGGTCTGTCGGCGGTGACGGTCCTGTGGTTTGGCATCGCGCCCTCCACCTTGGTCACCTTGTCGACTGCAGCGGTCAATGGCGGTTTGATTTTGCCTTGAGGCGGATGCAAGCGAGCCAAAAGGGGCCTTCGGGCCCCTTTTTTTATGACCTCAAGCGGCGGTTGTTAGGGATTGGTGATGGAGGCAAGGGAGGCCTTGGGGCGGAATTGCAGCGCCTCGGCGATGTGGGTGGCGGTGATGCGTTCCTCTCCACTCAGGTCGGCCAGGGTCCAGGCAACTCGGATGAGCCGGTGCAGCGCTCTGCCCGAAAGGTGAAAGCGATGGGCCGCTTGAGTGAGTAATCCCTTGGCTTCGGGGGCCAGCGGTTCGGGAAGCAACAGCTCGACCGGAACGGCGGCGTTGTTAAGCCCCGCGCCCCAACGCATTTGTTGACGTGCCCTGGCTTGGGTGATGAGGGGCAAGGGATCGGGTTCGTCGAGGTTGGCGCTTACCCCATCAAGCAGCTGTTCAGGCGGGATGCGGTTGACGGTGCAGAACAGATCGATGCGGTCGAGGAAGGGGCCCGAGAGTCGCTGAGCGTAGCGGTCAACCTCGAAAGGGGCGCAGCGACAAGCGATCTGTTCGTCCCCCAGGTGGCCACAGGGGCAGGGATTCATAGCGGCGACCAACTGAAACCGGCTGGGGAAGGTGACCCGCTGCGCCGACCGGGAGATCGTCACCTCCCCCCCCTCCAGCGGCTGTCGCAGCGCCTCCAAGGTGGAGCGGCGAAACTCCGGTAGCTCGTCCAAAAAAAGAATACCCCGATGTGATAGCGAGACCTCACCGGGTTGAGGGGGGTTGCCACCTCCGACCAGGGCGATGTCGGAGGCGGTATGGTGGGGGGCACGAAACGGGGGTTGGGTGGCGGTGGCGGGATCCAGCGCTATGCCCGCCGCCGAGCGGATTGCCAGCGATTCGATCAGCGGCTCGCCGCTCAAAGGGGGAAGCAGGTCGATCAAGGCGCGGGCCAGCAGGGTTTTGCCGGTGCCGGGGGGGCCGGAGAGCAGCAGGTTATGGCCCCCGGCGGCGGCCAAGGTGAGTGCCCGCTTGGCCATCAACTGCCCCCGGATATGTCCCAGGGGGTTCACCTCACCGAGCTCCCCTTCCGGAGAGAGGGCCTCTTGTCCAACCTCTTCGGGGGGCTCTCCCCGCACGATGAAGCCGACCGCATCACCCAAACTGCCCACCGGCTCGAAGGGGAGCCCCGCCACCAGGGAAGCCTCGAAGCGATTGGCCTGGGGCATGATGAGAATGCTACCGCGCCGCTGCGCCATCAAAGCGGCGGGTAGAATGCCCGGCACCCCCCGCACCGAACCGTCCAGGGCCAGTTCGCCCGCGATGATCGCCCCCTGCAATCTCTTGGCGGGTAGGTGGCGAATGGCGGCGAGGAGTCCCAGCGCAATGGGCAGGTCGAGCTGGCTTCCCTCTTTAACCAGATCGGCGGGGGCTAGATTGATCGTGATGCGCAGCGGCGGCAGGTCGACCCCGGTAGTGGTCAGGGCGCTGCGCAGTCGCTCGCGCGATTCGCGCACCGCCCGTTCGGCCAGCCCCACAATGGTGATGCCGACGACCCCACGGCTGGCGTGGACCTCGACGGTGACCGGAACCGCCTGGGCTCCCTGCACAACGTAAGATTCGAGTTTGGCATACATGGCAAAGTCCCTTTCGCCCTGGTCGGGGGGTTACGCCTGAGAACCACCCTCTTCCAGCGCTTTGAGCCGTTTTTCTAGCTCGGCGATGCGCCGAGTTGCCTGAGCCAACAGCGCCTGCTGCACCTCAAGCTCCTCGCGGGTGACGACATCGAATTCCGACAGCTTCAGGGTGACAATCTGGCGAATGCGCCGCTCGATCTCGTCGCGGGTATCACCCAGGCGATCGAAGCCTGCGGCGATTCCCTTGACCAGCTCGTCCAGCATGGGATTGGGAATCATGAAAGCCTCTTGAATCAGAAGGTCAGCGGTTTGCCGCCAAGAATATGCAGGTGGAGGTGGAACACGACCTGCCCCCCCCACTGATTAACGTTAACCACGGTGCGGTACCCCTTTTCGGCGATTCCCTGTTCACGCGCCATGCGGGCGGCGCAGGCCAGCATCGCCCCGAGCAGGACGGGATCACTGGCCGCCTCGTTGAGGGTCGGATGATGCGCCTTGGGCAGCACGAGCAGGTGGACCGGCGCCTTGGGGGCAATATCTTTGATGACGACCAGACGATCATCCTCAAAGACCTTCTCACTGGGGATGGTCCCGGCGATGATACGACAGAAGATACAATCTTGATGGTCCATGGAATTCCTCTTGTGGACGCGACCTACGATTCGAGGCGGTGACTGGTGCAAGTTGAGCTGATCGAGCGAGCCGATGGCTGATACCCCGGAACAGATTTGGGATCAAGCCCGCAAGCTTCTACTCGACCGGATCGACCCCGATCAATTCGAGCGTTGGATCGCCCCAATCCAGCCCGCCATGACGGGCGACGCCCTGGAGCTTGCGGTCCCCAACCCCTTCTATCTGCGTTGGATCAAGGAGCGTTACCTGCGCCAGATCGAGCGCTGTCTAGAGGAGAGCGGCTGGGCCGGGGTGGTCGGGCTGGTGGTGGGGAGCAAACCAACCCCTGCGGCGCCCCCCCCAAAAAGGCAGGATAAGCCACCCAAGGCTAGCGAAAGAATGGAGCCGCGGGCCGCCCCCGTCCAGGAGTGGGACAGTGGCCTGAATCCTCATTTAACCTTCGATCGCTACGTCACCGGCCCCAGCAATTTGCTGGCAACCTCGGCGGCCCGAGCGGTCGCGCAACAGCCCGGTACCCTTTACAATCCCCTCTTTATTTGCGGCCCGGTCGGGATGGGGAAAACCCACCTGATTTCGGCTCTGGGCAACCAGATCAAGGCCAACTTCCCGACCTTCCGGGTGCTCTACGTCGGGGCCGAGACCTTTTTCAACGAATTGGTCCAGGCGATCCGCAACAACACCACCTTCGAGTTCAAGCAGAAGTACCGGCAGATGGATGTGCTGCTGCTCGACGATGTGCATCTGTTTCCGGGGCGCGAAGGGATGCAGCAGGAGTTTTTTCATACCTTCAATGCCCTGTACGAAGGTAAGAAGCAGATCATCATCTCCTCGGATCGTTATCCACAGGAGCTTGATCGTTTAGAAGACCGCATACGCTCCCGGTTTGCTTGGGGGCTGGTGGCCGATGTCAAACCGGCGGAGTACGAAACCCGGCTGGCGATCTTGACCCGCAAGGTTGATGAAGACCAAGTCGTTATCCCGCTTGAGGTGTTGAAGTTCATCGCGCTGAACATCAAAAGCAGCGTGCGCGAACTTGAAGGGGCCTACACCCGGGTACACGCCCATATGAAGATTCTCTCGATCACCCCGACGATCGAGGACGCCAAAACCTGGCTTGAAGACATCTTGCCCCGCGACAGCGATCCGGTTTCGGTGCGGCAGATTCAAAAGGTGGTGGCCGATTATTACCAGGTACGGATGAACGATCTGGTTTCGGCCTCCCGTAAAAAACGGATTACTCAACCCCGGCAGGTGGCGATGTTCCTGGCCAAGGAGCTGACCCGGGAGTCCTACCCCGACATCGGGCAGGAATTCGGCGGACGCAACCACGCTACGGTGATTCATTCGATCCGGGTGGTGCAGGGACGCATCAAAGAGGACTCCGCCTTCGGGGCGGAGATCGAACAACTCAGGCAGATGATTATCGGCCGTTAAGAGCCGACCGACCTGCCACACACACAACTCCATTGGGGGGAACATGGCGTCGATACTGACAATGACGGCAGGTAGGGAGCAGCTTCTTCCCTACCTCAATCTACTCAACAAAACTGCCGACATCCGCCATCCCAACCGGCTGCTCGGTTCGGTCTACATTGAGGTCATGGAGGGGGCTAGCCTGCGTATGACCGCCAGCAACGGCAGTCACAGCCTGCGGGTGGCCACGGTGGTCGAGATGGAAGGTGCCGGTAGCCCTGCCCCCTTCTGCGTCGATGCCGACCTGCTCTACCGCCTGTTTTCGGGCATCCCCTCTGGCGCCACCGTGCAGCTTCACCTTGAGGGGGACGAAGCCGGACGGGTGAGCGGTGTCCAGCTGGGATGGAGCGGCAACAAGGCCAAATATCGCATCGCCGCGATTTCTGGGGACCAATTCCCCGCCCTGGCTTATCCCGAAGAGGTCTTCGTCCGCGCCATCGAGCCGGCCGCTTTTGCCCAGATGCTGCGCACCGTCGGTTTTGCCATGATGAAGGATCCCAACCGGGAGGCCTTCCACGGTTCTTTGGTGCAGTTTGCCCAAGGCGGGGACCGGGTGGTGGCGACCAACATGCACCTGCTGGCGATGTCGCAGCGGGGTTTGGGGTTGAGTGACGAGGCGCAAATCCAATCGATTGTCCCCTACAACGCGGTGGGAGAGATCGTCGCGGTGGGGGAGATGGCCAAAGAGGGGAGCGGTCGCGTTACCATGGACCAAGACCATCTGCTCTTTCGGGTCGAGCGGCAGGGCGACACCGTCGATTTCGTTACCTCGGTGGTCAACAAACCCTTCCCCGAGTTTCAGCACCTCTTCCCGGCGGGGGAGGCTAACCGGCTGCTGCTGTCACGCGACGACCTCTACGATGCGGTTAAACGTTTGAAAATCCTCTACTCGGTCGACCACCCTGCCATTACCTTCGAGGCCCAAGGTGACCAATTGAGCATCCACGCTGTCTCGGCCCAGAACGACGAGGGGCAAGAGGTTCTCTCGTTGCTGGAATCGGCCCCCGAGGTGCGGATCTCGTTCAACGGCGACTATATTGCCCAGATCGTCGAGCGCATCGACGAGGCGACCGTGGAGCTGCGGTTTGCCTCGGTCACCGGCCCGACCTTGATTCGGGGGGCCGACAACGAAGACCGGCAGTTCATTTTGCAACCGCTCGAAATCTAATCCCGGTTTTTCACCGCCATGAGGCACTGTCCCCCAGGAGGATTTTGGACCATGCGAGGTAACGAATGACCCAGGAATATTCCGCCAATCAGATTCAGGTGCTTAAAGGGCTGGAGGCGGTTCGCAAACGCCCCGGCATGTACATCGGCGATACCGACGACGGTAGCGGCCTGCACCACATGGTCTTCGAGGTGGTCGACAATTCCATCGACGAGGCGCTGGCCGGTCATTGCACCGACGTCGAGGTCATCATCCACGGCGACAACTCGGTGACGATCAGCGACAACGGTCGCGGTATGCCGGTCGACATCCACAAGGAGGAGGGGCGTTCGGCGGCCGAGGTCATCATGACGGTGCTGCATGCCGGCGGAAAATTCGACCAGAACTCCTACAAGGTTTCGGGGGGTCTGCACGGGGTCGGGGTTTCGGTGGTCAACGCCCTGAGTGAGGCGCTCACCCTGCGGGTCGAACGGGGGGGGCACTCGTACTTGCAGGAGTACGCCGGAGGCGATCCCCTCTACCCGATGAAAGAGGTCGGCAACTCGAAGAAAACCGGCACTTCGATCACCTTCAAGCCCGACGGTAAGATTTTCACCAAAACCGAGTTTTCGTACGAGGTGCTCGCTTCGCGCCTGCGCGAGCTGGCCTTCCTCAACCGGGGGGTGTCGATCTACCTGAAGGACGAGCGCACCGATAAAGAGATCAAGTTCCAGTTCGACGGCGGTATCGCCTCGTTCGTCGATTACCTGGGGCGCAACAAAGAGCGGATTCACCCAGACATCATCAGCTTTTTGGTCGAACAGGGGCCGATCAGCGTCGAGGTATCGTTGCTCTGGACCACCACCTACAACGAGCAGGTGCTCTGCTACACCAACAACATTCCGCAGAAGGACGGCGGTACCCATTTGACCGGCTTCAAGGCGGCGATCACCCGCACCATCACCAACTACGCCACCAACCAAGGGCTGCTCAAGAACGCCAAGGTGCAGGTCAGCGGCGACGACTGCCGCGAGGGGCTGATTGCGGTGATCTCGGTGAAGGTGCCCGATCCTAAGTTCAGCTCTCAAACCAAAGAAAAACTGGTCTCTTCCGAGGTCCGTCCTGTGGTCGAAGGGGTCACGAGCGAGTCGTTGGCGACCTACCTAGAAGAACACCCCCAGGCTGCCAAAGCGGTGGTCGGCAAAGTGGTCGAGGCGGCCACGGTACGCGAGGCGGCCCGCAAGGCGCGTGAGTTAACCCGGCGCAAGACGGCGCTCGATGTCTCCAACCTGCCAGGCAAGCTCGCCGACTGCCAGGAACGCGATCCGGCCCAGTCCGAACTCTACCTCGTCGAGGGTGATTCGGCCGGCGGCTCAGCCAAGCAGGGGCGCAACCGCAAGTTCCAGGCGATCCTTCCCCTCAAGGGCAAGATCCTCAACGTCGAGAAGGCCCGCTTCGACAAGATGCTGTCGTCGCAAGAGGTCGGCACCTTAATTACGGCGCTGGGAACCGGCATCGGCCGGGACGATTTCGATCCGGATAAATGTCGCTACCACCGCATCATCATCATGACCGACGCCGACGTTGACGGCTCCCACATCCGCACCCTGCTGCTGACCTTCTTCTATCGGCAGATGGCCCCCCTGATTGAGCGCGGCTACCTCTACATCGCCCAGCCGCCCCTCTACAAGGTGAAGAAGGGCAAGGTGGAGCGTTATATCAAGGATGACGCCGCCCTCGACCAGTTTTTGCTCGAACTGGGGGTCTCGGGGCTGGAGTTGGTGGCCGCCGACGGCAAGATCCATGCGGATCAAGAGCTGCGCCAGCTCGCCACCCGATCGCGTCACATCGAGGCGACATTGCGCTCCCTTTCGCGCACCCACGACGCGGCGATTCTCAGCCAAGTGGTGCGCCAGGGCGACTGGGTGAGTTTGCTGAAGTCGGGCGACGTCGAGGCGGTGGAAGCGCGGCTTGAGGGGCTGCGCCCCACCATCGAGGGGCAAACCCTCAACACCAAGTTCACTTGGAGCACCCCAAGCCTCGACATCGAGGGGCACGTCAAGGTGAACCTCTACCGCGAGACCGCCGGATCCCGCTCCCATTGCCCCCTCGACGTGCACATTTTGTCGATCAGCGATCTGATTCGGGCCTCTGAGTCGTACGCCACCCTGACCCAGACCCTGGGCAGCGGCGCCATCCTGCGCAAGATCGAGGGTGGCAACGAGGTAGCGACGATCCTCGACCCCATCGAGCTGGGCGACATCGTCGCTAAAGAGGGCAACCGTGGCTTGGGGATCCAGCGGTACAAAGGGCTGGGGGAGATGAACCCCGAGCAGCTCTGGGAGACCACTATGAATCCCGACGCCCGCACCCTGTTGCAGGTCAGGGTCGAGGATGTGGTCGAGACCGACGGGGTCTTCACCACCCTGATGGGCGACGCGGTCGAGCCGCGCCGTCAGTTCATCGAGGGCAACGCCTTGCAGGTGCGCAACCTCGACGTTTGATCGCCCGCGGCGCCGGGATTACTCGGCGCCGCGGCCTTGAATGGGGCAATCGGTACATATGGCCAAGGGGATCGGTCTTCGGGCCGTCATCGTCAGTCTGGGCACCCTGGCCAGTCGGATCCTCGGGTTTGTCCGCGATCTGGTCATCGCCCGCATCTTCGGGGCCGACGCCCTCACCGACGCCTTCTTCGTCGCCTTCCGCATCCCCAATCTGCTGCGCCGCCTCTTTGCCGAGGGGGCCTTCGCTGGCGCCTGGGTGCCGGTGTTATCGACCACAAAAACCCAGGAGGGGCTTGATTCCGCCTTCGCCCTGATCCGCAGCACCCTGACCTATCTGGCGCTGATCACCACCGCCATCACCCTGCTTTCTTGGGTCGCCATGCCCTGGGTGATTGCCGTTTTTGCCCCCGGATTCGATGACCCCCACCAGTTCGACGAGGCGGTCGCCATGGGGCGGATCGTTTTCCCCTACCTGATCTTCATCGTGTTGGTCGCCGCCAGCGGCGGCATCCTCAACACCTTCGACCGCTTTGCCGTCCCCGCCTGGACCCCGATTTGGCTCAACGTGGCGATGATCGCCATGAGTTTTTGGGGTTTGGAGTGGTTTCCCGAACCGATCCACGCCCTGGCCTGGGGGGTGGTGATCGGCGGGTTTTTTCAGTTGGTCTTTCAGATTCGCCCCCTGCTGAAACTCGGTTTGTCGCTGCGGCCCACCCTGGTGGTGCATAACGCCATGGGGCGGCTGCTCAAGCTGATGGCCCCCATGGCTTTCGGTGCCGGGGTCTACCAGATCAACCTGCTGGTCTCGACCATGCTGGCCTCGCTGGTGGGGGCGGGGGCGATTTCGTGGCTCTACTACGCCGACCGGCTGCTGCAATTCCCGTTGGGGATCATCGCCATTGCCATCGGCACGGCGGTGCTGCCCTTGATGAGCCGGGCGGCGGCAACGGGGAGCGAAGAGCTGCTGCGCGATCACTACCGCTCCGGGATGCACCTGGTGCAGGTCTGGACCCTTCCCGCTGCGGTGGGTCTGGGGTTGTTGGCCGACCCGATTGTCCGGCTCTTGTTTGGTAGCGGTGCCTTCAATGCCCAGGCGGTGACCATGACCGCCTGGGCGCTGATCGCCTACGTCCCCGGTTTGGTGGCGTTATCGCTGGTCAAGGTGATGACCCCGGTCTTCTACAGCCACGAGCAGACCAAGCGCCCCACCGTGATCGGCATCGGAGTGATGATCGCCAACATGGCGATTTCGGTGCCGCTCATGTTGCTCTGGGGCCACATTGGGCTGGCGCTGGCGACCTCGATCTCGGGCTGGATTCAGGTGGTCTGGCTGTGGTGGGAGATCAACCGCGACTTCCCCCATTTGAAAACCTCCCCCCTGATTTTGATCGGCCACCTGCGTCCCTGGATCGGAACGGCGCTAATGGGGGCACTGGTACTGGTGGGGATGGGACGGGTGCATCTGGCGATTTTGATCCCGGTTGCCGGACTGCTTTACCTGGGTACTCTGCTGCTGTTGCGCGATCCCGCCCTCGATCTGCTCAAATCCAAGTTGCTCAAGGGAGCCCCGAGCCGCTAACGATCAGGAGTGTGCATGTCCGACCACCCCGCCGCCGATCTTGAAGCGCTGCTCACCGCCGCCCTGCCGGTGGGCCATCCGGTGTTGGGTGCGATCAGTGCACAAGGACTGCTCAACTTCATCGCCCCCCCCTTCCCCGAAGACGACCCCTACCCGGTCCGCATCCACCTGGTTCCCCACGGCGAGGGGGCCAGCTACCTGCTGCAAGTTCACACCCCCGACCGCCCCTTTTTGATGGATGTCATCACCGGATTCCTGGCCCGTCAGCACCTCGGCATCAGCGGTATGGTCCACCGGGTGGTCAAGGTGGTGCGGGGGGAGGAGGGGGTGGCAGTCGAGCCGGGTCCCCAGGTCGAGGGGGGGCGGGGGGAGTTCGTTCTGGCTGCGGTGCTGCATCAAGAACAGCAAGAGGTGTTGGAGATCGAGGTAACGATCTGCGACCTAAGCGCCACCCTCAAGGCGGTGGCGGCTGCGGTTGACGACCACGGCGCCATGGAGCATCTGCTGCTGCATCTGAGCCGCAGCTGGGGTCGCAAGGAGGTGCGTTGGTCCCGTTTTGCCCGCTGGTTGGTCGACGGCAACTACGTCTTTATGGGGGCACGTCGCTACCGTTGGAACGGACGGCAATGGGTGCCGGGCAAGGGTAAGGAGGATGCCCTGGGGGGATTTACCCCGGCCCTGCCCGAGGGGACGTTGGAGCGGGTGTACCCAGGGGTGCTGGCGCTGCTCACCGAGTATCTGGCCAAGTGGTGGCCCGTGCGCACAGCCCCGATGCTCCTCGATTTTACCAGGGCAGCCTCTGCGGCCAACTACATCGACGGCTGGATCGATCCGATTTTGCTGGCCGATCCCGACGGCCAATCCTGTTGGCTGCTGCTCGGGCGACTGGCCCGCGCTGCCACCGTCACCCGTCCCTCTGGGATTCCCCTGCTGGCCGAGCGGATGAACCGGGTGCTGCAAAACGTCGGCGAAAGGGGTGAGACCTACCGGGGCCGCACTTTGCGGGCGCTCTTCAACCATATGCCGCTGCGCGAGCTGCTCTATTCCAGCGCCGAGGACATACAGCCTCTTCTGGAGGCGGCCATCGCTCTGACCGGCGATGTCGATTTGCGCCTGCATCTGCGCCGAGGGGGTTGCTGCGACTACGTGGCGTTAACCCTGTTCATCCCCAGGGGGCGCTACTCGGCGGCGTTGGAGCGGCGGCTGCAAAGCCGGGTGGAGCACGCCTTTGGGCTGAAGGTCGTCCGCACCCAATCGGCCCTGGCCGACACATTCGCCGCATTAACTTGCTTCATGCCCGGTCCCATCGACACGGCGCTGCGCGAGGTCGATTTGGAGCGGCTGCGTCTGAGCATGATCGAGGCGGTGAAAACCTGGGGGGACCGTTTCAAAGAGGCGATCTTTGAGCGCTTCCCTCGGCGCCAGGCGCTGCCGCTGTTGATGCGCTACCTCAACGCTTTTCCCGAGTCGTTTCAGGCCCGTGTCCCCCCCGGTCAGGCAGTCGAAGGGCTGGCGGGAATCGAGGATTTTCTCATCGACGGCTTCCCCCAGGTGTTGCTGGGGCAGGGGGCCGGTACCGTCTGGGCCCTGAGCGCCATCCTCCCCGAGCGCCGTCCCCTGGGAGAGGTGATCGCCGCCATCGGTCGGGTCGGATTGACGGTTCAAGAGGAGATCTTCACCAGGCTCGAAATCGAAGGGCGCACCGTCTGTGTGTGGCGTTTCGAGTTGGTCGACGATCCCGCCCTTGCCTCCCTGGAGGCCAACGGTGCCACGGTCGCCTCGGTGCTGACCGAGGTGTTGGCAGGACGGATGATGGACGATCCCCTCAACGCCTTGGCGCTGAATGGTGGATTGACCCCCCGCTGTCTGGTGCGGCTGCGCGGGTTGCTGCGGTTGGTTGCCCAGCTCAACCCCGCCATTGGGCCCCTCTTTTCCACCGCGATCCTCACCGGCGATCCCGCCCTGGCCCGAGCAGTCCTTGATGGTCTGGCGGCGAGATTCGATCCAGCCCACCTCGACGAGCAGGGTTGGGAGGAGGCCAAATCCCGATTTAACGAGGCGCTTGGTCGCATTCGCCTGCTGCGCGAGGACCGGGCGATGCGGGCGCTGTGGCAGGTGTTGGAGTTGGTGGTGCGCACCGACGCCTTTCATCCCGAGGCGGGGGAGGGGGTCGCCTTCAAATGCTTGGGGGGCGATCTGCCAACCCCTTTCAGCCCCCATCCCTGGAAGCTGGTCTTCGTCCACGACCAGCGTATGGACGCCGTCCATCTGCGCGGCGGTCCGGTGGCTCGGGGGGGGCTACGCTGGAGCGACCGGGGTGATTTCTACGTCGAGGTGCTGGGGCTGATGGCGACCCAGATGGTCAAGAACGCCATCATTGTGCCGGTCGGGGCCAAGGGGGGGTTTTACCTGCACGGGGGGCAAAAGGGTGCCAAACAGGTGCGCGAGGCCTACCGTCGCTTCGTTGCTGCCCTGCTGCGCTTGAGCGACAACCGAATTGGGGAGGAGATTGTTCCCCCCGAGGGGATCGTCCGGCGGGATGATGACGATCCCTACCTGGTGGTGGCGGCCGACAAGGGGACCGCGACCTTCTCGGATCTGGCCAACGAGGTGGCGCTGGAACGGGGGTTTTGGCTGGGCGACGCCTTCGCCTCGGGGGGCTCCCACGGCTACGACCACAAAGAGATCGGGATTACCGCTCGGGGCGCTTGGGAATCGGTGCGCCACCTCTTCCGCCTGATCGGGCTCGACCCGCAGGCCGACACCCTGACCGTGGTCGGGATTGGCTCCCCCGCCGGGGATGTCTTCGGTAATGGCATGTTGCTGTCGCGCAGCCTCAAGCTGATCGGCGCCTTCACCGGCAAAACCATCTTCATCGACCCCGATCCCGACCCCGAGCGCTCCTGGCTTGAGCGCAGGCGGCTCTTCGAAACCTGCCAAAGCTGGGAGGCTTACGACACCCACCAAATCAGCCCCGGCGGCGGCATTTTCGACCGCAGCGCCAAGGCGATCGACCTGCCCGAACCCTTCGCCAGATTCCTTGGCATCGAAACCCAGATTTCGGGGGAGGCGCTAATACAGGCGCTGCTCCAGGCGCCGGTCGACCTGCTCTACAACGGCGGGATCGGCACCTACATCAAAGCGGCTGCCGAACCCCACGAAGCGGTGATGGACAAGGTGAACGATCCGGTTCGGGTGAACGCCGAGCAGGTGCGGGCCAGCGTGCTGGTCGAGGGGGGCAATCTAGGGCTGACCATGCGGGCGCGGATCGTCCTGGACCGGCAAGGGGTTTTGCTCAACACCGACGCGCTCGACAACTCGGGCGGGGTCAACATGAGCGATCACGAGGTCAATCTAAAGATCTTGGCCATGGATCTGCTCCAGCGCGGGATCTGGCGCAACGTCGAGGAGCGCAACATCCGGCTGAAAAGCTGGGAGGGGGAGGTGGCGGCCCAGGTTCTGGACGACAACGCCCAAATGGTTCGGGCCATCACCTTGGACGGGCGGCGCAGCCGCGCCAAGAGGCGGTTCTGGCGCGGCTCTCTGGCCCGCTGGTTCGAACAGGGGGTGCTGGAGGAGGGGGAGGAGGGGATCTCCGAGGGGGCGGTGGGCGCCTGGCTCGAAGAGGAGCGGGGGATTCCCCGGCCCCTGTTGGCGGTACTGCTGGGCAAGTTGATCCACCACACCGCCGAAATCCTGGGGCGCAATCGGGAGTGGATCGACCGGGCCAGCCAGCAACCGCTGCTGCTCGATTACTTCCCCAAAGAGGTCGTGCGGCTTTACCCCGAGGCGGTCGAACGCCACCCCCTGGGTTGGGAGATCACCGCCACCGTGGTGGCCAAACGGATCCATTTTAATGGCGGGGCACGGGCGCTGGAGCGGATCCAGCGCGGGACCGATCTATCGCTGCCCGACGCGGTGCGGGCTTGGTTGGTGGCCGAGGCGCTGCTGCCGATTCACGACTACCGAGCCGCTCTGAATGCCCTGGAGGGTCAGGTATCCCCCGACCTGTGGTTGGAGGCGCGGATGCGGGGCGAGGACGGGGTGGTCCATGTGGCGGCTGCGTTGGCCCGAATCGGCGATCCGCTGCGCATTCAGTTCGATTTGGCCCACCACTACCGCCAAGTTGTGAGCGACTACTTCGACACCCTGTTCGAGCGGTTGGTCGCTTTGGGACGCAGCGATCTGCGTGCGGAATGTGACGATCTGGTTGCGGCGGGGATCCCCGAGGCGGTCGCCTGCCACGCAGTATGTTGGCCCGACATGGAGCGGGTGGGGCGCATCATCCTGATCAAAGAGGATGTCCACCTCCCCTTCGGCGACGTTGCCGGGCTCTGGCTCCACCTCCATGCCCGTTTTGCCATGGACGACCTCCAACGGTGGGTCGACGCCCTGCAAGCCCGCGATTCGTGGGGGGAACAGGCCCGTGAGCGCTTGCTCCTGCGCCTGGAGCGACTTCCGGCCCGCTTGCTCGTCAAGGTGCTGGGATTCAAACGCTCCCACGAGAGTATCGAACACGCTTTGGACGCCTTCTTGGAGGAGCATCGCCCTTTGATCAAACAGTTCGACATCAACCTGACCGCTTTCCGCAGCGATGAGGGGAAGGTGGGCATTTTGGGATTGGAGTTGTTGGTGGAGGATTTGGAGGGGTTGGTGGAGCGGAGCCAGGACGTACATGAACTGGGGCGCTAGGAGTCTGTCGGGCTTGAGCGTCCGTAGCGAGCCGAGTGGGGAATCGAGGCCAAATTTTCACGGTTTTGAGGATCATAGTGGTGGCTATGTGACGAAAAACCGGGGGAATTTGGACCGATTACCCGCCGGCGCAGTAGGACGATCTCAAGTCCGACAGACTCCTAGATGCCAAACGTCGGAATAGCCCTGTGATGGGGATCAACTTTTAAATTGACTCGCTTATCGAGAGGTTGAATGGTGCGCCCCTCAAAGTAGGAATGGACGGGTTGTTTTCTCAAGCAACGAACAGGGGTGGAATATGGAACGGACGACGGGAGTGAACAGCTGGGCGAGCGCAATGCTGGTGGTGGGATTATTGACGGTGGCGGGATGCAACAGCGGAGGGGGTTCGAGCAGTTCGACGAGTTCAACCATTACCTACTCGGGTTCAACTCAACCTGCGCAGATCGATACCACCAATGCCGGGACGGTGGCAGGGACCAGTGCAGGGGGAGCGGGGGCAGCCTCGGCGGTCGCGGCTGGGGCGGTTGCGACCCCCTCGTCGTCGGGTTCCGCATCCCACATCGGCCATCTTGTCGCCTCGTTGGCAAAGGAGAGGTACCAAACGTTTCCCCGTGGAACGGGTCCGGCAGGGGTGACCTACAACCAGACGATCCCCGGCGCTGTGAGCGGTTCGATGACCGTCTCGGGGAGTGTGAACGCCACCACCCAGGTGGGTACGGTCACCATCGCATTCAATCAATACAACGATGGAGTTGGGAGCATGGACGGCAGCATGACCGTGCAGGTTGTCGGCTACGACATTGCAAGCGACACCATGACCGATGCGACCATTCAGTTCGATCATTTGACCGTAAAGGATTCGGTGGACTGGTTTTCGATGAATGGTTCGATTGTCGATCGCGTCAATTTGACCAGCCAAACCGAGACCATGACCTCCAATCTCGACATGGTCGATCACTACCTCGGCGAATCGGTACGCTTTCAGAACTTCGTCATTGTTGACGTGTACGATTCTTTCCTCTTTCCGACCACCTACACCGAGACGGAGAACGGTCGGGTTTACATCTCCTCTTTTGGCTACGTCGACCTCACGACCGCTGCGCCCTTGGTCTACACCGAGGCGACTCAGGCCAATCCCGATTCGGGGGGGCCGATCACCATGACAGGCGCCAACAACAGTGCGGTTCGGCTTACCCCGGTGGACGCCACCAACGTTTTCGAAGAGGTTGATGCCAATGGCGACGGGGTCTTTGAGTTCAGCCAGACGGTAGCGTGGTCGAATTTGTGACGCTGTTGTAGCCAACGATGTGCCGTGCGGACCGCCTCCGATATTCGGAGGCGGTTTCGTTTATGGGGTCTTGAAGTGGTAATGCTCCCGATCCAGGTGGGCAGCGATGTCGGCCAGATCGGTTTCGGTCAGGTGTTTGCCCCCCGCGTCGGCGGGGCAGAAGCGTTTGGCGAAGGTGATAACCTCGCTCCGATTCTGGGCCGTCAGGCCGTTGTTGAAGGCCTCGCCTTGCATGACGTGGCAAACCTGGGCACATGAGGCCTCGAAAAGGGGAGCGCCCCGGTCGGGGTCGGGATCGGCGAAGGCTAGGCCAGGTAGGGTCAGAGCGGTCAGGGTCAGGGCGGCGAAACGCATGATGGAACCTCCGGTGGGGGTTGCACTCGATGGGGCGGCAACCATGATAAGCGCCCCCGGCTGGAAACAACGTTCTCTTTTTCTTTTTGGCGAATAGGAGTCTTCGATGGCGACTCAAGTCGGTCAAATCTATGTGTGCCCCTATTGCGGCAACGTGGTCGAGGTCAAGAAGGCGGGCGGCGGCACCCTGGTGTGCTGTGGCGCCCCCATGGCCATGCAGGCGGCTTGATCGTCTTTGCTCCTTGGCCTATTCAAAAAAAGCCCGGGAGTGATCCCGGGCTTTTTTTGTTGCTGCGTGGGTCGGGTGGAGGCGGTTGATTAGCCGCGTTGCTCCATGCCGGCACCGGCTTTGGTCGCCTGAGCGGCCACCATGGTGGCGTTACCGGCAACCACCTTGTGCCAGGTCCCCTTGGGGGCCAGGACGACCGAACCGGCCTTCACCGCCACCGATTCCTCGGCGCCGCCCTCTTCTTGCAAGTAGAAGGTCCCCTCGCCCTGCATGAAGTAGAAAACCTGATCGCCGTTGGGGTGACGGTGCCAATCCAAAACGCTGTTGGCCTCGAAGTAGTACACGTCAGAGGCCAAATCGTCGGTCATGAGCAGGTTGATCTTGGGCACCGAACCGGGGGTGACGTTGATCGAATCGAGCAAGTTATGGACTTTGAGCGCCATGGTGAGCCTCCTGAAAAAAGTGAATGCGGGTCAAAAACTTTGGGATGAGTGAAAAGCGGGCGCAAGGATGTATTATCCGACTTGATCGGTCAACTATTCAGGCGTGCACCCCGATCCAATGGGTGGTGAACGGCGATAACCCTGAGCAGCCAAAGGATAAAATCCTATTTACAGATGGTTTGAGTTAAACCGCCCCTTTGTCTATCCTTCGCCCCTTTTTCTGCAGCCCATGTGCATGGAGTCCGCGCCGCTTATGTCCGACGCCCCTTTTAACCTGAGCTGGCCCCCCCGCCGCGTGGTGGTGGTGCTCTGTGGTGGGGTGGCGATCATCAAAGCATTGGAGGTCATCCGGCGGTTGCGCGACGAGGGGGTCGCGGTCACGCCGATCATGACCGCCTCGGCCCAGCGTTTTGTCAGCCCCTTGCTGGTGCAGGCATTGGCCGACGCGTCGGTCGAGCGTGAGCTGTTCGATGCCGCATCGGAACAGCGCATGGGGCACATCCGGCTGACCCGCGACGCCGCTGCGATTTTGGTTATGCCGACCACCGCCGACATGATGGCGCGACTGGCGCAGGGCCGAGCCGACGATTTGGCCACGGCGGCGATTTTGGCGGCGCAGTGTCCGGTGGTGCTGGCTCCGGCGATGAACCCGGCGATGTGGTCGGCCCCACCGACCCGACGCAATGTGACCACCTTGCAACAAGACGGACGGATCATCATCCCCCCCGCCAGGGGCATGATGGCCTGCGGCGAAGAGGGGGAGGGGCGGTTCCCCGAAGCGCAAGAGGTGATCGAGGAGCTGCGCGCAGCCCTAACCCCCAAGGTGCTCCGAGGGCGCAAGGTGGTGGTGACCGCCGGTCCGACGCGGGAGTGGCTCGATCCGGTCCGCTTCATCAGCAACCCCTCCAGCGGCGCCATGGGGGTGGCGGTGGCGCAGGCGGCTCGGGCCGCAGGGGCCCACGTGGTGTTGATCCACGGGCCACTTACGGTGGCGCTGCCAGCCGGGATCGAAACGGTGGCAGTTGAATCAGCCCGGGACATGGCCGTGGCGGTTGAGGGTCAAGCACCCGACAGCGACATCGGCATCTTCGTCGCGGCGGTCTCCGATTTTCGGGTTGCCGACCCGAAAGGGGCCAAGATGGCCCGAAGCGATCATCCCGAGGTACTGGCGTTGGTCGAAAACCCCGACATTCTGGCCATGGCCGGAAAGAAAAACTGGTTCAAACTGCGCATCGGTTTTGCCGCCCAGACCGAGGATGTGGCCGAAAAGGCGACCGAAAAATGTCGTCGCAAACAGGCCCACTTGGTGGCGGGCAATCAAGTCGGTGCCGGGCTGGGATTTGGGGTCGGGGCCAATCGGCTCGAAGTGGTCGACCGCGAGGGCACCGTTTCCGCCTGGGGCCCCGAAGACAAACGGGGGCTTGCCGAGCGTTTGATCGCCTTGGCCGCCCAGCGATTGGAACGGATTGAGGAGGCAGGGGCATGAGGGTTCGGGTCGAGGTGATCAAGCTGCGAGACGACGCGACGATCCCCGCCCCCGCCACCGAGCATGCGGCGGGTGTCGATCTGACCGCCGCCATGGACGATCTCATCGTTCTTGCCCCCATGGAGCGGGTGGCTGTTCCGACCGGACTTGCCATCGCCCTTCCGCCGGGGTTCGAGGGTCAGGTTCGTCCCAGGTCGGGACTGGCGCTGAAACATGGGATTACGGTGCTCAACGCGCCGGGGACCATCGATGCCGATTACCGCGGCGAGGTGAAGGTCATCCTCGTCAATCTGGGGCAAACGGTTGAAACGATCCGTCCCGGCGAGCGGATTGCCCAGTTGGTGGTGGCGCCGGTCTCCACACCGAATTGGATCGAGGTTGAGGCACTGTCCGAAACCGTCCGGGGATCGGGCGGATTTGGTCATACCGGGCGCTGAGCGGCGCCAAATAGGGGGAAGTCGTACGGTATGCAAGCATCGCGAAAACTCATGGCAACCTACACGGTCTTGCTGGAACTCGCCTATCGCGGCGGTACCGATCCGCGGCGGTTGCGCGATTTGCTCGAGGCCAACAATCTTTCGCCCCGCTACTTAGAGCCGGTGGTCCAGGCGCTGGTCAAAGAGGGGATTCTTGTCAGTCATCGCGGTCCCAAGGGGGGCTACGCCCTGGCTAAGAGCCGTCAAGAGGTCAACCTGGGTCAGGTTGCCCGTTTGGTGGCTGGGGTCGACCGGGAGGTCGACGAACAAGAGAGCGATCTGTTTGGGGTGGTGAAGGGGATCGTGCAAGAGGCCGAGGTCAAGGCGATGGTTTATCTGGACGGTTTAACGCTGCAGGACCTGTGCAATCTGGCCTACCGCAGCGGCATCCACAACCCGTGGGCTATGGGTGATACGCCGATTTAGCTAAAAAATATTGTTGAATAAAAAAACAACAACATATTTTTTACGCAAAACTTTTTGACAAACCCATTTTCAATCCGTTTAATTCCATCTCGGACAACGCTTGCGCTGTCGGATGGCCAACGAACCATGCTGTGGAGTAGCGAATGAGTTCTTTCGTGCGGGGGCTGCGTTGCCGTGAGTGTGGCGCCGAATACCCGGTTAATCCGGTCCATGTCTGCGAGTTCTGTTTTGGTCCCTTGGAGGTCGTTTACGACTATGAGGGGATGAAAGGGAAGATCAGCCGGGAGTCGATTGAATCCCGGCCTCAGACGATGTGGCGCTATCGCGAACTGTTGCCGGTCGATCAGGACCCGACCGTGGGTCGTCAGGTCGGCTGGACCCCTCTGGTCCACGCCAAGCGGCTGGGCAAGAAGCTGGGTCTGAACCACCTCTACATCAAATTCGACGGGATCTGCTATCCGACCCTGTCGTTCAAGGATCGGGTGGTTTCGGTGGCGCTCTCCAAAGCGGTTGAGTTCGGTTTCGACACCGTCGCCTGCGCCTCAACCGGCAACCTGGCCAACTCGGTGGCGGCCAACGCCGCCGCCTCGGGGCTGAAGTCCTACGTCTTCATCCCCCACGATCTGGAGCAGGGCAAGGTCCTTGGCTCGGCGATCTACGGCACCAACATGGTTGGAATCAAGGGGAGCTATGACGAGGTGAACCGGTTGTGCTCCGAGATCGCTGGCAACTACGGCTGGGGTTTCGTGAACATCAACCTGCGCCCCTTCTACGCCGAAGGGAGCAAGTCGCTGGCTTTTGAGTCGTTCGAGCAGTTGGGGTGGCGGATTCCCGACCACTTCATCGCCCCGATGGCCTCCGGCAGCCTGCTGACCAAGATCTGGAAGGCGCGCGAAGAGATGATTAAGTTGGGGCTGACTGCCGACACCCCGATGAAGATGCACGGGGCTCAGGCCGACGGTTGCGGCCCCATCGTCCGCGCCGTCGAGGCGGGAACCGAGCTCATCAAACCGGAGCGGCCAAGCACCATCGCCAAGTCGCTGGCGATTGGCAATCCGGCCGACGGCTTCTACGCCCAGCGCATCATCCGCGAGTCGGGGGGCGATGGTGCCTTGGTCAACGACGATGAAATCGTCGAGGCGATGCGCCTGGTCGCCGAAACCGAGGGGCTATTCACCGAGACTGCCGGTGGGGTGACCATCGGCACCTTGGTGAAGCTGGCCGAGCGGGGTCGCTTCAAACCCGACGAGGTGGTGGTTGTGGCGATCACCGGCAACGGCCTCAAGACCCAAGAGGCGATTGCCGACAAGTTGCAAAAGCCAACCCTGATCGAGCCCAAGTTGGCCGCGTTCGACGCGATCATGCAGGGTTAAATCAACCGACTATTCCAGCCCCAAGGGCTGCTCCCATTGACGAACCAAGCATCGAGAAGGAGTACAACCATGGCCGTTTCCGTTCGCATTCCCACCCCCTTGCGCAAGCTGACACAAGACGCCGACACCGTGAGCGGCGAGGGGGCAACCATCGCCGAGGTTCTGGGCGACCTGAACAATCAGTTCCCCGGCCTGAAAGAGCGTTTGTACGATGAGAGCGGGGCGCTGCGTCGCTTCGTCAACGTCTACCTCAACGACGAAGACATCCGTTTCCTCAATGGCGATGCCACCGAGGTCAAGGCGGGTGATGAGCTTTCCATCGTTCCGGCCATCGCGGGCGGGTGTTGATCACTCCCGGTAGTACCCGAACGAGGGGACTGAGATGAACAAGAAGATCTACCTAACCTTCCCCCCCGAGCAGATCTCGGAGCCGGTCATCTACAACATCGGCCACAAATTCGAGGTGGTGACCAACATCCGCACCGCCTCGATCTCCCCCCAGGTTGGGGTGGTGGGGTTGGAGTTGTCGGGGGAGCCTGACCAAATCGAGGCGGCCATCGCCTACATCGAGTCCCTGGGCATTTTGGTGGAGCCTATCGAACTCGACGTCATCGAAGGCTGAGTCGCTCACGCATTCATCGGAGTTCGTCATGAGCCAGATTTACGATTCGATCGTCGACACTGTGGGCAACACCCCCTTGATCCGCCTCAACCGGGTGACCGAGGGGTTGGGGGCCACCGTGCTCGCCAAGGTGGAGTTCTTCAATCCCCTGGCGTCGGTGAAGGATCGCATCGCTCTGGCGATGATCGAGGCGGCTGAGCGCTCCGGCGATCTCAAGCCGGGCGGGCTGCTGGTGGAGCCGACCTCCGGCAATACCGGGATCGCGCTCGCTTTTGTGGCAGCGGCCAAGGGTTACCGGTTGATCCTGACCATGCCCGAATCGATGAGCCAGGAGCGGCGCAAGATGCTGGCGCTGTTGGGGGCCGAACTGGTGCTCACCCCCGCCGCTTTGGGGATGAAGGGCGCGGTCGAGAAGGCCAAAGAGATCACGGCCCAGACTCCGGGGGCGGTGATGCCCCAGCAGTTCGAGAACGCCGCCAACCCCGCAGCCCACGAGCGCACCACCGCCGAAGAGCTGTGGCGCGACACCGACGGCAACATCGACGCCCTGGTGGCGGGGGTGGGAACCGGCGGCACCATCACCGGGGTGAGCCGGGTGATCAAAACCCGCCGCGAGGGTTTTCAGGCCATTGCGGTGGAGCCCGCCGATTCGCCGGTGCTCGAAGGGGGTGCTCCGGGGCCGCACAAGATTCAGGGGATCGGCGCCGGATTCGTGCCGGGTGTGTTGCAGCGCGATCTGATCGACGAGGTCTTGCCGATCACCAACGACGAGGCCTTCGCCATGGCGCGAAGGATGGCGCGTGAGGAGGGTATTCCGTGCGGAATCTCCAGCGGAGCGGCGGTCGCCGCAGCGCTGAAGGTGGCCGCCCGGGACTCCATGGCGGGCAAAACCATCGTGGTGATTATTCCCAGCTTTGCCGAACGGTATCTTTCCACCGACCTCTTCGCAGGCTTGGCCTGACGGTCGGGGCTTCAAACGAAAGTCATAAAAAAAATGAACTTCACCGAAGAGCAAATCGAGCGCTACTCGCGCCACATCATCCTTCCCGAGATCGGCGGCCACGGTCAGGCCAAGCTGCTGGGGGCCAAGGTTTTCATGATCGGCGCCGGCGGCCTGGGCTCCCCGGTCGGGCTCTATCTGGCGGCTGCCGGGGTTGGCACCCTGGGAATTGCCGATGCCGACCACGTCGACCTGTCGAACCTGCAACGGCAAATTGCCCACCGCACCGACACCGTCGGGGTCGATAAGGTCGAGTCGATCAAGCGGACCATCAACGCCATCAATCCCGATGTGAACGTGGTGACCTACCCCGAACGCATCACCGCCGACAACATCCTGTCGATCATCCGCGACTACGACATCGTGGTGGACGGCTGTGACAACTTCCCGACCCGGTTTTTGGTCAACGACGCCTGCTTCTTCGAAAAGAAGACCCTGGTCTCGGGGGCGATCTTCCGTTGGGATGGTCAGGTGACCACCTTCCGTCCTCACCAGGACGAAAACGGCCCCTGTTACCGCTGTCTCTACCCTGAGCCCCCCCCTCCTGGGCTGGTCCCCTCGTGTTCGGAGGCTGGGATTTTGGGCGCCATCGCCGGGATCATCGGCACCATCCAGGCGGCCGAGGTGGTCAAAGAGATTCTTGGGGTTGGCCGCTCGCTGTCGGGCAGCTTGATGATTTACGACGCCTTGGATGCCCACTGGCGCAAGGTGAAGGTCCGCAAGGATCCCCATTGCCCCCTGTGTGGTCCCAACCCCACGGTGCGTGAGCTCATCACCTACGACCAGGCCTGTACCATCGGTTAAACAGTCGAATCCATACCGCAAAGGCGGGGCGCCTCGTGCGCCCCTCTTTTGTACCCTAGCCATAAGTAAATTTTAGAGGCCAATTAAAATGATCTCTTCAAATAAGCTACACAACGACTTCGAGCAGTTCGTCGCCCACCTCAACGCTCAGGAGGGGGAGATCGTCTTCGCCTCCTCCCTGGGGGCCGAGGATGTGGTCATCCACCACCTGCTGGCTCAGGTGAAACGGCCGGTGCGCATCATCACCCTAGATACCGGGCGGGTCTTCCCCGAGGTCTATTCCCTGATCCCCAAGCTCGAAGAGAAGTACAACCAGAAGATCGAGATCGTCTTCCCCGAGCGCAGCGATGTGGACGAATTTGTCGGCAAGTACGGCATCAACGGCTTCTACCATTCGGTCGAGGCCCGCAAGGGGTGCTGCCAGGCTCGCAAAATCAAGCCGCTGCGCCGCGCCCTGGCCGGAGCCGGGGCTTGGATCACCGGGGTGCGTCGGGAGCAGAACGACCACCGCAGCACCATCGAGATGAAAGAGGACGACACCGTCTTCGGGCTGACCAAGTTCAACCCGCTCATCAATTGGAGCCAGGACGACGTTTGGGACTTCATTCGCGCTCAAGGCATCCCCTACAACCCGATGCACGACCGCGGTTTCCCCTCCATCGGCTGCCAGCCCTGCACCCGGGCGGTGGGGGAGGACGAGGATCCCCGCGCCGGGCGTTGGTGGTGGGAGTGCCGCAATTCGGGCAAGGCCGAGTGCGGTCTGCATTGGAACCCCGAGACCGGCAAGGCGGAGGCGACCTGCAAGGATCGCCCCCATGCCGCCGCAGCTAAGAAGGAGGAAAAACCCTCCTTGACCAAGCTGCAACCGGTCCATTTCGGCGCCCATTGGTAAACACGGTCGGGGTTTGTGTCTGACATGCCCGATGCAGGCCCCCACCGCTTTCCCTCTCCAGGAGGTTGAAATGACAACACCCGTCTGGGTCGATCGCGACGAGATCGACCGACTTGAACATACCCGCGTTGCTTCTCTGAACGGCAACGTCAGCGACGCGGTTTGGAACACCGAACGTCTGAAGCAGGGGATCTACGGTCAGCGTCAACCCGACGTGCACATGGTTCGCGCCAAACTGCCGGGGGGATCGATCTCCCCTCGGCAGCTGCGCGGTCTGGCCGATATCGTCGAGGCCGAGGCGATTGATGAGCCGCTGCTCCACGTCACCACCCGGCAGGATCTGCAATTCCACTACATCCGCCCCGAACGGCTCGCCCCGGTGCTGCACAAAATGGGCGACTTGGGGCTGATTTCGCGCGAGGCCTGCGGCCACACGGTGCGCAATGTGACCACCTGCGCCCTGGCGGGGCGTTGCCCCCGTACTCGGGTCGACGGCCACGAGGTGGTCAGCGCCGTCATCCTGCATTTTTTGCGGCACCCCCTGGGGCAGAACCTGCCGCGCAAATTCAAGATCGCGGTGGCGGGGTGTGAGTCGGACTGCGCCCTGGCCCCGATCAACGATGTTGGCCTGACCCCCACCGAGGATGGCTTCTTCCTGGCCGCTGCGGGTGGTTTGGGGCAGGCCCCCAAACCGGCGATCCCGCTGGGAAGCCTGCGCGACGAGGAGGTCTACCCCGCCATCGAGGCGCTGCTGCGCATTCACCATCGCCACTCCGACCGGGAGCGCCGAGCCCGCGCCCGGCTCAAATTTGTGGTCGAGTCGATGGGGAGTGAGGCCTTCCAGGAGCTTTACTGGGAGGAGCGGGAGAACGTCGCCCCCTTCCATAGCGCCCAAGGGGGCGAAAGCTGGGCGCGTCGTACCCCCGATTTAACTGCGCCGGTCCCAGGTGTCAGCGGTTGGACCAAGCAGATCGACGGCAAGTGGGCTCGCGGCGTGGCGCTGCACAAGGGCGATCTCACACCCGCCCAGGCGCGGCAACTGGCCGACTTGGTCAGCGGTTTGGGGCTCGACGAGATTGTCCTGACCCAGGCTCAGAATCTGGTGATTGTCGATGTACCCGAAGCGCACAAAGGGGTGATCGACGAGGGGGTATTCGGCATTGAGGCTTTGATCCCCGCCGACATCGGGGTTTGCCCCGGTGCGGCGACCTGCCGTTTGGGCATCACCCGCTCCCGCGATCTGGCCGATTCCGTCGCCGATCTGCCCTTGGGCGATCTCAAGGTGCGGATCTCCGGTTGTGCCAACGGCTGCGGCCACCACGCCATCGCCGACTTCGGTCTGCATGGCTTGGCCCGCAAGCGCGACGGCCATTCGATTCCTGCCTACCAGATTCACGTGGGCGGTTCGGCCAGCGGCACCATGGTTCCGGGTCGCTCCTTGCCCCTGGTGGCGGCGGTTCATGCCCGCGAGGCGCTCAGCCGGTTGGTGGCCGCGTACAACATTGAGCGGCGCGAGGGGGAGTCGGTGCGGGGTTGGGCCGAACGGATTGGCCCCGAAACCCTTGAAGGTTTGGTGGCCGAGTTCGCCCCCGGCGAGGGGGAGCTCGAAGGGTTGCTCTTCGACTGGGGCTCCTTCGACCGCTTCTCGACCAAAGAGGTGGGCAAGGGGGAGTGCGCCGCCGCCCTGGTTTCGATGATCGGCGCCCACATGGGCGAGGCGATCTACGAGTTGGGCCATGCCCAAACCCTGGCCGCCAAGGGGAGCGTCGCCGCCATCGAATTCGCCCATCGCGGCGTGGTGGCGGCGGTCCGCGCCCTGCTCACCTTGCGCGGTGAGGAGGAGGGCTCGTGGCAGTTCGGCGAGGAGGAGGCGCTGGCCGCCTTCGAGCGGGGACTGCAAAACACCGAGATGGTGCGCATCCACTTCACCCAGCTTTATGCCGCGCTGCGCCGCGCCCATCGGGGCGAGGTCGAACCCTTCGTGGCGATTGCCGCCAAGGTGATCGAGACGGTGCGCCGTGCGGTCGAAAGTCGCGACGGCAGCGACAATCTGCAACCCCCACCGCCCCCCAAGGTGGAGGCGGTCGCCCCCGAGACGGTGCTCGATCTCAAGGGGGTCGGCTGTCCGATCAACTTCGTTAAAACCAAGCTGCGGCTGGAGATGATGCCGGCCGCCAGCAAACTCACCGTCCTGCTCGACGACGGCCCCCCCATCGAAAACGTCCCCCTGAGTTTGGAGGGGGAGGGGCACGCCATCGAGGTCAAAGAGCCGTTTGAGGATCGTTGGAAAATCGTGGTGCGTAAGAAGGGGTAATTCCGGTCATACGGGGGGGCGGGAGCGCCGATCCAGCCTACTCGGTCCCGGAATGACGGCGCCATGTTTGCGACCTAAACGCCTGTATGGCCCAGAAAACAGAGGAACACCATGCAATTGATTCCCCCCCACGGCGGACGCCTGATCAACCGTTGGGCCGACCTTGAAGATGTGCAGGTCCAGGCGATCCTGGGCCGACCCAATCCACTGAAGATCGAACTCGACGACGTGCGGCTGTGCGATCTGGAGTGTCTGGCCGACGGCGCCCTCTCCCCCCTCGAAGGGTTTATGGGGGAGAAGGAATACCATCAGGTGCTCGATGTGATGGAGCTGCCCGAGGGGCTGGTTTGGCCCTTCCCCATCGTTTTGCCGGTGACCCAGGCGGTGGCGAAGCAAACCGAGCCGGGGCAGAAGGTGCTTTTGACCGGCGCCGGGCAAACCCTGGGTTGGATCGAAGTGAGCGGGTACTTCAAACGCAACCCCACCAAGGAGGCCAACCGGATCTACGGCACCCTGGAGGAGGATCACCCCGGCGTGAAGCGGGTGATGTCGGAGCCGGAGTACGCCCTGGCGGGATCGGTGACGGTGGTCCGTCTGCCCGAGCGACCCTTCCCGGAGCAACGACTCACTCCGGTCCAGACGCGGGCCGAGTTCGTCAAGCGGGGCTGGAAAACGGTGGTCGCTTTTCAGACCCGCAATCCGATCCATCGGGCCCACGAATACATCACCAAGTGCGCCCTTGAGGTGGTCGACGGGTTGCTCATCCACCCACTGGTGGGGACAACCAAAAGCGACGACATCCCGGCCGATGTGCGCATGAAGTGCTACGAGCGGTTGATGCGCGATTACTACCCAGCCGACCGCACCATGCTCTCGGTTTTTCCGGCGGCGATGCGTTACGCCGGGCCGCGTGAGGCGCTCTTCCACGCCATCGTGCGCAAGAACTACGGCTGTACCCACTTGATCGTGGGACGCGACCACGCCGGGGTGGGCGACTACTACCATCCGTTTGCCGCCCATGCGATTTTTGACCGTTTCGAGCCGGGCGACATCGGTATCATCCCGCTGCGTTTCGACGCCACCTTCTATTGCAAGCAGTGTGCAGCGATGGCGTCGTACAAAACCTGCCCCCACGATGGGGAGCACCATGTCGCCCTGTCGGGGACCAAGGTGCGCAAGATGCTCGGCGAGGGGGTCCACCCCCCGGCGGAGTTCTCCCGCCCCGAGGTGGCGGCGATTTTGGTCGAGTCCTACCGGCAACGGTTCGATCCCGGGATTTGAGGAATTGCTCCTGGTGACGCAGACAAGGCCGGCCGCAAGGTCGGCTTTTTTTTGGGAGAAATGCCATGAGCAAAAATCATGGTTTGTTCATCGCGGCGTTGATCGCCGTCGTCCTCTGGTTCGCCCAGCCCTGGATCGCTCCGGCCTGGAGCGCAACCTCGTGGCATGCCCTGGTCATCGCCCTGTTCGTCATGGCGTTGTGGGTGGGGCAGTTTTTACCGTTGCCGGTCACCGGTCTGCTCGCGGTCACCCTGATCGTGGTGGCCGGGGTTCTCCCCGCCAAGGCCGCCTTTGCCGCGTTTGCCCAGCCGACCCTGTTTTTCATCATCGGCGCCCTGGCGCTGGCGGTGGGGGTGGAGGAGAGCGGCCTGGGGCGCACCATCGCCTGCAAGGTCTTCCACGCCGCCAAACCGACGGTGGGGGGGGTGCGGCGCGCCACCCTATGGGGGAGCGCGGCGCTGGCGCTGGTGATTCCCGAACACGCGGTCGCCGCCGTGGTGATCCCCATGGCGACCCAGATCATCCCCAAGGGGAGCAAACACCCCAGCATCATCCTGGCCGCCGCTCTGGGGGCGGTGATCGGGGGGATCGTCACCTTCCTGGGGGGCGCCCGGAATATTCTGGCGGTGTCGATCCTTGAGGAATTCCAGGGGACGGGGATCGCCCACGGCACCTGGATCCTCGACGCCCTGCCGGTGGCGGCCTTGATTCTGCTGCTGGCCGATCTGCTGCTGACCCGTTTGGAACCGGGTTCGACCCCTTTGACCCTTCCCGAACATTGCCCAACGACTGCGCAGGGAAAACGTATGGCTTGGGTCATGGCCGCCGCGATTGCCGCCTGGGCTTTTTGGGGCGAAACGGTGGGGCTGGCCCCCATCGCCCTGGCCGCCACGGTGGCGATGGTGGTCTTCAAGGCGGCCAAGTGGGAGGCGGTTTCTAAGCATCTGCCCTGGGGGGTGGTGCTGATGTTCGGCGGGGCGCTGGCCATGGGGGGGGCGCTGGCCCAAAGCGGGGCGGCGGCCAACATCGCCGCCTACACCCCCGATTCGGTGGGTCTTGCCGCCGCCATGTCGATGATTTTGACCCAGGGGATCAGCAACGCCGCCGCCGTGGCGACCTTGCTGCCCATCCTGTTGCCCGGCTCTTCCGATCCCATCGCCACGACCCTGGCCATCGCCCTGGGTGGAGGGCTCGCCTTCGCCCTGCCGATGGGCGCGCCCGCCATTGCCATTGCCTGGGCGACCGGGCAGGTGACGATGGGACAACTGGTGCGCATCGGGGTCACCTTGGGGATCGCCTCGTGGTTCATCCTCATGGGGGCAGCCGCTTGGTGGTGGTGAGGTAGGTCGGACAGGTCGGACCTGTCCGACCCTCCCCTTTCGAGGTTATCCTGACCCCCCGTCACGGATTCCCCCGGAGCCCACCATGGACCTCTACCGTCCCCGCGATACCTCGGGCCTGAAGCCCATCCTCTACTTCCACGCCATGGCCCACCTCGGCATCGAGGGGTTGGTGATCGTCGAACCGAGCGACCGTTTCGTCAGCGTCGGCTTCTTCGACGACACCGCCAAGATCGTCGATCTCGACCGCTGCCACGCCCTGGGTTTGCCGGTGATGCGCCGCGAGGTGGGGGGCGGGGCGGTGCTCCTCGGTCCCGGCCAGGTCTTCTACCACCTGGTGATGCAGCGGGGCAGCCACGGCATTCCGGTGCAGGTCGACGAGGCCTACAAGGTGCTCTCCATCCCCCCCATCGAGACCTATGCCCACTTCGGGGTCGAGGCGCGCTACCGCCCGATCAACGACCTCATCACCCCCGAGGGGCGCAAGATTTCGGGGCAGGGGGCGGCCGACATCGGCAAATGCTTCGTCTTCGTTGGCTCGATCCTGCGCCATTTCGACGTCGCGACGATGACCCAGGTGCTGCGGGTCCCCGACGAGAAATTCCGCGACAAAATCTTCAAAACCATGGATGAAAACATGAGCTGGCTGGAGCGGGAGAGTCAGGCCCGCCCCACCTCGCGGGAGGTGGGCGACGTGCTGGCCGCCTCTTTTGGCCGATTGCTTGGTCCGCTGCATGAAAAGGTGCTCCCCCCCGAGGCGATCACACTGGCCGAGCAACTGGGGGGGGAATTCACCAGCGACGAGTTTTTGTTCGAAGAGACCCCCCGCCGCCACGAGGCGATCAAGATTCGGGAGGGGGTCTATCTGCGCCAGGGGATGCACAAGGCGCGGGGGGGATTGATCTGGGCCGAGGTCGAGGTGGCGGAGGATCGCATCGCGGCGCTCAAGATCGGTGGCGACTTCACCTTCATCCCCAAGGGGGACTTTGCGCCGCTGCAAGACCACCTGATCGGCGCCCCCTTCGAGGTGGAAACGGTGGCCAGCAGCATCGCCCGTTTCATGGCCGAACGTGCCGTCGAAACGCCGGGGGTGCTTCCCTGCGATTTTGCCCAAGCGATTGTGGGGCAAGGATGATCGGCAAGCTGATCTTCATCGCGCTGCTGCTGGTGTTTGGGGCGGCGATGTTCATGGCGGGGATGTGGGCTCCAGAGACGGTGCGGGGACCGGTCTCGTCGGGACTGAGCAAGGTGTTGCCCGCCACCGCGTTGCCGGGGGCTCGCCCGAGCGGTCCGAACCTCGTTACCTCAGGCACTCCGAGTGGGCAAGAGGCCACCACCGATCAAGAAACCCCACCCCCTCGCTACGATACCCTGCTCCCTCCGGTGCCACCCCCAGAACCCGGAGATTATGTCATCCAGCTGGGGCTCTACGCTTCGGGCGAAGCGGCGGACGCGTTGGCGGCCAAGGCGGCGAGGTTGGGGCTGGAGACGGCCCAGGTCGAGGTGGTTGATCGCCACGCAGAGCACTGGATCGTGTTGATCGCCGGTAGCTTCAAGGGCCCTGCCGAGGCTCAGGGGATGCAGGTCGAATGGGCCCAGATGCTGAATTTGCCGCCGCCGCTACCGCTCCTGTTGCTCCCTCCTCCACCCCCTCCGGCAGGCTCCTGAGCGAGACGGCAACAAATCACTCCCAATCCATCCCTCCACCCGATTCATCCGAACCACCCTGCGGGGGGGCGGGATCAACGACCCACTGTTGCCACAACTCAGGATGGAGCACCACCCAGACCCCGCCAATTGCGACCACCAAGGTGAGCAGTGCCACCCACAGAGGGCGCAACTGGGGGGCGGTGGCATGGGGGGGGAGTTGGGCGGCGGTTTTGAAGCCGCTGATCATGGTGGCGATCAGGTCGTCCCCATGTTTGCGATGGAAGAGCACCGCCGAAACGTGGGTGACAACCACACCGAGGATGCCCCAGTACAGGATCGAATGCAGGGTCGTCAGCTGGCCTGAAACGGTGGATGAGACCAAGTGTTTCAAAGGGCCGGAGACGATAACGTCGTCGCTGGCGAAGAGTCCGGCGGTGCACTGCGCCAGCAGCAAGGTGAGCAGCAGCAGCACCGACCACCCTCCCACCGGGTTGTGGCCAACACTCAAGGGGGGGTGGCCTGTCAGGGTGGCACGCAGGGCGGGAAGCACGGTGTGTGGCCCTTGAATCAGCGGCAGCAACCGGGCCGTTTCGCTGCCCCACACCCCCCACATCAGCCGGAAGAACAGCAGCGTCAACACCGCAAATCCCCCCCACTGATGCCAGGTCAACATCGTGTCGCCGAAGCGCTGGGTGAACCAGGCCGAGAGGACGAGGGCGACCAAGAGCCAATGGAACAGGCGGGTGGGGAGATCCCAGATCTTCATGGCGGGCCTAACGGGGGTTGAAGCGGAAGACCAAGGCCGTCTCACGCGAAGGGCGCGAAGGGTACGAAGAAGAGCAACACCAAAACAAAAACCGAGGTTTCTTGGTTGACTTCGCGCCCTTCGCGCGAGACGACTTTTTAAGTCGTTACGTCACTTGCTTTTGAAGTCGTCGTGGCAGGCTTTGCAGCTTCCACCCAGACGTTTGAATGCGTCGATTTGGGCCTGGCGGTCGTCGCCCTGCGCGGCCTGAACCATGGCGTCGGTGGCAGCGGCGGCATCCTGGCCCGCCTTTTTGAACTTCTCGGGTTGTTCCCAAATGGCGGGGGCCGCCTTGGTTTCGCCGGTTCCGGAGCCGGGGGGGAAGGCGTTGCCAAGGTGGGCGAAGGCATCCTTGATCCCTTGGGCGTGGAAAAGCACATCCTTGGTGGCGCCGTGGCCGAGGAAGAGGATCGAATGCAGCGCCGTCATGTGGCCGGAGGCAATCTTAAAGATGCCGTGGCGATGGACGATGTCGGGGTTGGTCTCGCCAGCCCAGGCGGGAGCGGCAAACAAGGCGGTTGCAACGCAGATGGCAGCGACGAAACGTTTCAAGGGTATTCCTCCTGATGGGTCGAAATTGAAGCCGTCAGGGCTTCAAGGCAAGGGGCAACGGGGCCCCGAGAGGGCGATGATCCCCAAGGTTCTCTCCGAGGATCGGATGGTGGGAATCCCATTCTATGGGGTGGCGATGCGGGGATTCCCGATTGCAGGTCTGGATTTGCACGCGCTGTGAACGACAAAAGGCATCGAAAGATGCCTTTTGTCGTTCACAGCGTGAAGGGGGTGGGCCCGATCTTTTCTTAAATTTGCCCGAGAGGTCTAAGGAAGCGCTGATTGATTGGCGCTTCCGATCGGCCCAGGGATGGGCCGCCAAAATAGCGCAGTCGTAGGAGGCGACCTAAGTCGCCGAAGCTCTGCTGATTTTGCAAGCGAAGCCAAAACCATCGCCGCCTCATGGCGCCGACTTTTGGTTTTTGCGTCGCGTGCCGATTCAAGGCAGGAGCCTTTCATCAGCGTTTCCCTGAAGGCGGCTACGTTCACGCAAACAAAAAATACCGGTGTACGGTGAGAGCCAGCGCGGGGGGGAGGTTTGTTCGGAAGACGGGTCGGGTTGCCTAAAACCGAATTCCCAGATCGAACGCAGCGGTCACCACCCGGATCTTTCCCCCCGAATTGGGGAAATAGGTGGTTTCGTAACCCTGGGTGGGACGTGCGCCCAAGGCGAGGTTGAGCACCACGGTCGATCCTTGATAACCAAAGCCCAGGATCCCCTCGACCCCGCCGGCATTGTAACTGGCCGTGCCGACCACCCCTGAGATGTGGTCGGAATAGCCCCCCAGACCGATGTAACCGTTCCACCCCTGGCGCCAATTCGTCCCCAGCAAAAGCGACAACTCCCCCCCAGTCATTTTGACGCTGCTTCCCCCCAATGGGCTGGCTTTGCTGCCACCGCTCCCCTTGAGCATGTAGTAGCGCAACTGAAAGGCGAGGTTGTCGCTGGCGGGAATCAAAGCCTGAAGCCCAGGGCCGTTCAGCAGGTCGGTGGTGTTGGCGCTGCTGGTGTCGACCACCTGCATCGCCATACCCGAAACCCCAATCGAGGTGGCGGGAATCTCTCGGGCTTGAGCAGTGGCGGCGCTGCCGAGGATCAGCAGCAAAGCAATGGCGGAGCGGGACATGGCGGCACCTGTTCGTCAAAAAGCGTCAAGAATGGGACGGCGCATGAAACGTGGATGGGGTGGGTGGGGCAGTGACGATGATTGCAGGGGGATGCTACGGGGTATCTTCAGCCGGGCCAAGGAACCCCGGCCCGGCTGAAGATCAAGCGGGATCAGAAGAAGAAGGACAGATCCAAGGAGGCCGATGAGGCAGCCGTATTGCCGGTCCCGAAGAAGATGTCAGTGTCGTATTTGCTGGCGGACCGAATCGCTACAGAAAAATCGATGGCGAGGAAGCCGCCGTTATAGCCAAGCCCAAGCACCCCCATGCCGCCGGAGAAGGAGTTCGAGCTGGCACCCGAGGTCGAATTGCCGAATTTTTCAGAAAATCCACCCGCCCCAACATACAGATTGCCCCCCTGGGCCCAATTCGTGCCGAAGAGAATGGCGAAATCGGCGCCCGTGAGGGTGATGTTATTGCTGCTCAGAATGGTCCCTTTGCCGTCCTGAACCCCTTTTAGGGAATAGAAGTGTGCCCGCAGAGCTATGGTTTCATCGAAGGGGAGGGTGCCCACGAGGGCGCCGCCCGAGAAGGTGTCGGTCGTCGAAATAATGTCGGTGTTGACGATGGCGACGGCATAACTGCCGATACCGATCGAGGCGCGCGGGCCATCCTCGGCTTGAGCCGAGAGCGGCGCTGCGAGAGCGAGAAGGACTGCGGCGGTCGTGGCGATTCGTTTCATGATCTCTCTCCTTGTCTATGAACAGCTGTGCATGGCGCCGACGGCGCTACGTTCAAATGTGAGAAAATCCTAAACACGTTGGGGCCTTGCTGCCAAGGTGGATCCCTTACACCCCCCATCTTGACGCTGCCACCCCTTCCTGCTTTCATTCGCGCCCTTTTTTGCAGGGCATGGGGCCGTAGCTCAGTTGGTAGAGCGTCTCGTTCGCAATGAGAAGGTCAGGGGTTCGATTCCCCTCGGCTCCACCATATTTACAAAATCCCAGAAGAGCACCGACATCCCTCGGTGCTTTTTTTGTTTTCGGCTCCTACAAAACTCGGAGCCACTCCTCGTACCGCACAAAGGAGGTCCCCGTGGCACTGGACGTCCAACGGGTTGCCCAGGTGGCGACCCTCTCCCGTTTGGCTTTGAGTCAAGAGGAGCAGACCCGCATGGCGGGGCAGCTCTCCGCCATCCTCGAATACATCGACCACCTGCAAGAGGTCGATACCGACGGGGTCTCCCCCTCCGCCGCCAACATCGACCGGCAGACCCCCATGCGCGAGGACGTCGTCAGCAACGGAGACATCCGCGACAAGCTGATCGAACGGGCCCCGGCCAGCGTCGAGGGCTGTTTCCTCGTTCCGCCGGTCATCGAATAAAGGAGCCGCCATGTTCAACTCGATCCAGGCTGCCCTGACCGCTCTGAACAAGGGCGAGCTCTCCAGCCGCGAGCTGACCCAGCATTACCTGGGCCGCATCGCCGCCCACAACGACCGCCTCAATGCCTACATCACCGTGACCGCCGAATCGGCACTGGCCCAAGCCGATGCCGCCGACGCCGCCCGCAAGGCGGGGAGCGCCGGGCCGCTGGCCGGGATCCCCATCGCGCAGAAAGACATCTTCGTCACCGAGGGGGTACGAACCACCTGCGGCTCGAAGATGCTGGGCCACTGGAATCCCCCCTACACCGCCACCGTGGTCGAAAAGCTCAATGCCGCCGGGACCGTGATGCTGGGCAAGGCCAACATGGATGAGTTCGCCATGGGCTCCTCCAACGAGACCAGCGCCTTCGGCCCGGTGCGCAATCCCCTGGACGAAACCCGCATCCCCGGCGGTTCGTCGGGGGGCTCGGCGGCGGCGGTAGCGGGCGATTTGGCCTTGGCCGCCACCGGCACCGACACCGGCGGCTCGATCCGACAGCCCGCCGCCTGCTGCGGCGTGGTGGGGCTCAAGCCGACCTATGGCCGCTCGTCGCGCTACGGCATGATCGCCTTTGCCTCCTCGCTGGATCAGGCCGGTCCCATCGCCAAGACGGTGGCCGACTGCGGTTTGCTGCTCAATGCCATGGCGGGGCACGACCCCAAGGATTCGACCTCCATCGACCGCGAGGGTGAGGATTTCACCGCCCTGATTGGCCGCGACATCAAGGGGATGAAGATCGGGCTGCCCAAGGAGTATTTTGGGGCCGGAGTCGCCCCCGATGTCGCCCGGCAGATTCAGGCGGCCGCCAAGGCTTTGGCCGACCAGGGGGCCGAGATCGTCGAGGTCAGCCTGCCCCACACCGAGTACGCGGTCCCCGCCTACTACATCATCGCCCCCGCCGAATGCTCTTCGAATTTGGCCCGTTTCGACGGGGTGCGCTTCGGCCATCGCGCGCAGGGGGCCAAGAACCTGCTGGAGATGTACGTCAAATCGCGCTCCGAGGGTTTCGGCAGCGAGGTCAAGCGGCGGATCATGCTTGGCACCTACGCCCTGTCTTCGGGTTACTACGACGCCTATTACCTCAAGGCGCAGAAGGTGCGCACCCGCATCCGCGAGGATTTCGAGGCCGCCTTTGCCCAGGTCGATTTGCTCCTGACCCCCACCGCCCCCACCACCGCCTTCAAGATCGGCGAGAAGGTGGACGACCCGCTGACCATGTACCTGTCGGACATCGCCACGATTCCGGCAAGTTTGGCCGGGGTGCCGGCCATCGCGGTCCCTTTCGGCAAGGGGATTGATGGGATGCCCATCGGGGCTCAGCTGATTGGCCCCCACTGGGGCGAGGCGAAGCTGCTTCAGGTGGCGGCCGTGCTTGAGGGGGTGGCGTGATGTGGACTTATGAGGGTTACGAGGTCGTGATTGGGCTGGAGGTCCATACCCAGCTTCTGACCCACACCAAGATCTTCTGCGGCTGCTCCACCGCCTTCGGGGCGGCCCCCAACACCCAGACCTGCCCGGTCTGCACCGGCCAGCCCGGCGCGCTGCCGGTCTTCAACAAGGGTGTGGCCGAGATGGCGATCCGGCTGGGTTTGGCCACCGACAGCCAAATCCGGCGCGAGTCGGTTTTCGCCCGCAAGAATTACTTCTACCCCGATCTGCCCAAGGGCTACCAGATCAGCCAGTACGAGCTCCCCATTTGCGAACACGGCCACCTCGACATCGACTTGGAGGGCGGCGAAAGCAAGCGGATCGGCATCACCCGGGCCCACCTTGAAGAGGATGCCGGCAAGTCGCTGCACGAGTTGACCCTTGATGGGACCGCCATCGATCTCAACCGCGCCTGCGTGCCGCTGATCGAGATCGTCTCCGAGCCGGAGCTGCGCTCCCCCGAGGAGGCGGTCGCCTACTTGAAGAAGCTGCATGCCATCGTGCGTTACATCGGCATCTGCGACGGCAACATGCAAGAGGGTTCCTTCCGGGTCGACGCCAACGTTTCGGTGATGCGCATCGGCGCCACCGTCTTCGGCACCCGCTGCGAGCTCAAAAACATGAACTCCTTCCGCAACGTGCAGCGGGCCATCGAGTTCGAGGTCGCCCGTCAGGTCGAACTGATCGAGGACGGCGGCAAGGTCATTCAAGAGACCCGCCTCTACGACGCGGCCAAGAACGAGACCCGTTCGATGCGCGGCAAGGAGGAGGCCCACGATTACCGCTACTTCCCCGATCCCGATTTGATCCCGCTGCGTTTGAGTCAGGCGATGATCGAGTTTGAGAAAGCCCGCCTGCCCGAGCTGCCCGATGCCAAACGCGACCGCTTCATCGGCGATTATGGGCTGTCCCGCTACGACGCCGGGGTGCTGACCAGCGAGCAAGCGTTGGCCGACTACTACGAGGCGGTGGTGGCCGGTAAGCGCGACGCCAAGCTCTGCGCCAACTGGGTGACCGGCGACCTGCTCGGCAACCTCAACAAGGCGGGGCTCGACATCGCCCAAAGCCCGGTGAGCAGCGCCAACCTCGGTCTGATGATCGACCGGATTGCCGACGCCACCATCTCGGGCAAGATCGCCAAAGAGGTCTTCGAGGCGATGATGGCCGGTGAACACGGCGGTAACCCCGACGCCATCATCGAGGCCAAGGGTCTGAAGCAGGTGACCGACACCGGCCCCATCGACGCCGCCATCGACGAGGCAATGGCCGAGAACCCCGGCCAGCTTGCCGACTACCGCAGTGGCAAGGACAAGCTCTTTGGTTTCTTCGTTGGTCAGGTGATGAAGAAGATGCGGGGCAAGGGCAATCCGGCGCTGGTCAACGAGCGTTTGAAGGTCAAACTCGACGGTTGAGGGCGGTTGCAGGGGTGGTTGGTGGATGCGCTTTCGCTTATCCACCCTACCCCATTTTCGGCAATGTGTAGGGCGGATAAACGAAAGCGCATCCACCTCTACCCAGCCCTCCCGTTATTTCCCAGGCGAGGCCCCCATGAATCTGCCCGAACCCAACGACGTGCTGATCGAATCGCTGGCTTGGCCCGAATCGGGGCTGTTGCCCGCCATTGCCCAGGATGCGGCCACCGGGCGGGTGCTGATGCTTGCCTGGGTGGACCGCGAGGCGGTGCGCGAAACCTTGGGGACCGGTTTTGCTTGGTACTTCAGCCGTTCGCGGGGCAAGCTCTGGCAAAAGGGGGAGTCGAGCGGTCACACCCAGCGCATCATCGAGCTGCGCACCGACTGCGACAAAGACACCCTGCTTTATGTGGTCGAGCAGGTCGGTCCCGCCTGCCATACGGGGCGTGTCGACTGTTTCTTCGAAGCCCCTACCGCCCAAGGGTGGCAAGCGGTCGAACCGTTGCCCACCACCCCCCTGGCCCCCCTGGCCCAGTTGCAGGGGACGATTCACGAGCGCCGGGGCGCCGACCCCGAAACCTCATGGACCGCTACGCTCTTTGCCCAAGGGCGGGAGAAAATCCTGCAAAAGGTGGGGGAGGAAGCGGTGGAGTTTGTGCTCGCCTCATCGTTGGGAACCCCCGAAAAGGCAGTGAGCGAGGCGGCCGACCTGATGTACCACCTGATGGTCGCCTTAAGCGAGCAGGGTCAATCGCTCGACGATGTCGCCGCCGAATTGGCCCGGCGCGAGGGGGTCTCGGGGCTGACCGAGAAGGCCTCCCGCCCTAAGGGTTAATCCCCATGGCTCGAACCCTCCACCCCTTGCGGTTGCACCAATCCATCGTTCTACAACCGATCTTCTCGACCTCGGCCCCGACCCCGCTCGAAATATTGGGGCGCAGTCCCCTGTTTCACCCCCTGAGCGAGCAGCAGCGCACCGAGGCGCTCGACGACAGCAAAACCCGGTGGCTACGCGATCGCACCCGGTTGTGGAGCGAGGGAGAGATGGGGCGTTCGGTGGTGCTGGTGCTCGATGGCACCCTTTCGGTCGCCTTCGGGAATACCGTGTTGGGTCGTCTGGGTCCGGGGGCGTTGATTGGCCTCAACGGCCTGAACAAATCGCTGTTTCGCCAATTCACCGTCGGGGTGCTCGGGGCGGCGCTCCTGATCGAGCTCCCCTGGTCGCGCCTCAAGACAATCCTGCAACAACAACCCTCGGTCGAAACCGGCCTTCAGGTTTTCGTGCGCAGCCACCGCGCCTGGAAATCGCTCACCCTCCACCCCCTGTTCGCCCTGCTCGACGAGGGCCAGCGGAGTCAGGCCGCCACCGCCTCACGCTGGCTCGATCTTTCTAAAGGGGAGGTCGTGATCCGGCAGGGGGAGGTCGACCGCGACCTTTACATTGTGGTTGAGGGGAGCCTGGAGGTGTTCGAGCAGGAGGGAGAACGGGAGTTGATGGTCAACCGACTCGGACCCGGCGCGGTGGTGGGGGAGTTCGCCTTGATCGACGGCGCCCCTCGGGCCGCCACGGTGCGCACCTTGGAGCCAACCCAGCTGCTTCATGTCCCCGCCGAGGCGCTGGAGGAGGGGCTGGGGGACGGGGTTTTTCAAGAGGCATTGACTCGGTTGAAACGTCAGAAAACCGAGTAAGTTGGAACTTTGCTTGACCTGTGGCAGCGGCTCTTTAGAATGCCGCCCCTTTTGCCGTCCCCCTGCGTTGGGCCCTTTGGCCTGATCGTTGTCGTTTGGAGCATTCAAGATGAAGCGCACCTACCAGCCCAGCCGTATCAAGCGTGCCCGCACCCACGGTTTCCGTGCCCGCATGGCGACCAAGAATGGCCGCAAGGTTCTCAACAATCGTCGCGCCAAGGGTCGGCATAGCTTGTCCGTTTCTAGCGACAACTAAGATTGTGAGGGCTGGGGCTCCGCAAGGCGCGCCAGGCGCCGCGGAGGCCCCTGTGTCGGTGAACGGCCCACAATCGGCCATCCCCCTGCCGAACAACCCCCGCGATCTTCCCTTTTCCGGGCAGCAATTCCCTCCGGAATGCCGGATTTTGCGTCGCGGCGAGTTCCAGGCCATCGCCCGCTTGGGGCGGCGGGAGCACACCCGTAACTTCGTGATCGTCCATCGCCCCTCGGTCGCCTCTTGGGCCCGCTTGGGGGTGACGGTTTCGAAGAAGGTCGCCAAGCAGGCGGTGCGGCGCAATCGCATCAAGCGGTTGATCCGCGAGGCCTTTCGCACCCTCCCCGAGGATCTGCGCCGTCGCCCCTTCGATTTGGTGGTGATCGCCCGCGCCTCCAGCGTTGATGTTGCGGGGGGCGCGCTCCTGAGCGAGATGCAAGCGGCGCTAACCCGTCTTCTGACCGGGAGAACGCGGTGATTCACTGGTGGCGTACCCTCAGTCGTGTTCCATCTGGGATTCTGATTGGAATCGTCCGGGTGTATCGCTACGCCATCAGCCCCTTTTTCCCCCCCTCCTGTCGTTACTACCCTAGCTGTTCGGAGTACGCCGTCGGCGCGCTGCGTCATCATGGGGCGATCCGGGGGGGTATCCTTACGGTTTGGCGGATCCTGCGTTGTAACCCCTGGTCGTCTGGGGGCGAGGATCCGGTGCCGCGACGGCATGAGCACACTACGTGCGATCATTCCCCATCCAACCTGAATACCGGGGATTCATCCCCCCGGCTCTCCTAACCATCCAGGAATCGATTCATGGAAAAGCGGTTGCTCGCGGCTTTTGCCCTTTCCCTGCTGGTGATGGTCGGTTTCCAGTTCATGTTCACCCCCACGCCCCCCTTGCCGGGGAGCGAGGATCAAACCGCCCAGGTGGAGCAGCAAACCCAGGAGGGGGGTGGTGCAGCGGTCAGTGACGCCGCTGTGACTGCCCTGCCAGGCGACGATACCGAGGGGGCGACCCCCCAGGTTGGACGGGGCGTCGGCAGCGAAGCGGGGGCGCAGGGCAGCACCACCAGCGCCGCCCAGCCCGAAATCGACCTGAGCGGCGCCGTGGTGCTGCACAACCAGCTTCTGCAACTAACCGTGTTGCCGGTGGGTGGTCGCATTGTCGATGCCGCCTTCCTGAAGTACCCCGTCGCCCCCGGTTCCGAGGAGCGGGTCCACCTGCTGCAGGCCGATGCCGAAAAGCGGGCCTTGATCCGCGAATGGTTCGACGGTGACCAAACCCAAGCGCTGCCCCTGCCCACCACCCCCTTTGCGGTAACCGCCCAGAGCGATCAATCGCTCACCCTGACCTGGAGCAACCAGGAGGGGGTGACCTTCACCCGCACCATCACCATCGACAGCGACAAACCCTACCTCGTGCATTCGAACTGGACGGTCTCGAATGCGGCGGCGGTGGAGGGGGTTCGTTATCACTGCGACCTAGTCGCCGTCCCCTTCGTCAAAGAATCGAACATGGTCAACTTCTACGACCATGCCGGACCCCAGGGGTACATCGGCGGGCAATGGATGCAGGTTGAATACGACGAGGTGGGGGAGAAGCTCTTCCAGCTCCCCGGCACCCAAGGGTGGATCGGTCAGACCATCCCTTACTTCCTGGCCGCCGTCATGGCCCCCACCGACCGGGAGAGCATCGGCTACCTCGGTCAAGAGGGGCGGATGGTGGTGACAGGTCTTGCCTACCCCACCGGAGGGGCGAGCTGGAGCCAGGATCTGTTCATCGGCCCGAAAGAGGTCGATTTGATGGAGGAGGTGGGTCGCGACCTGCCGCGGGCCATCGATTTTGGCTGGATCACCTTTCTGGGCCGTCCCCTGCTCGACCTGTTGGTCTTCTTCGAGGGTTATCTGGGCAACTGGGGTCTGGCGATCATCATGCTGACCCTAGCGATCAAGATCGTTCTCTTCCCACTGGCCAACGCCTCTTACAAGTCGCTCAACGGGATGCGCAAGCTGACCCCGAAGCTGCAAGAGCTCAAAGAGAAGTACAAGGACGACCGGCAGAAGCAGTCGCAAGAGATGATGGCGCTGTACCAGAAGCACAAGATCAATCCGATGGGGGGCTGCCTGCCCATCCTGATTCAGATTCCGATCTTCTTCGCGCTGTATCGGGTGTTCGCCAGCGCGGTCGAATTGCGCATGGCCCCCTTCTACGGCTGGATCACCGATATGACCGCCCAGGATCCCTACTACATCCTGCCGGTATTGTTCGGCATCTCGATGTTCATTCAGCAGAAGCTCAACCCGGCCCCCGCCGACAAGATGCAGGAGCGGATCCTGTTGCTGCTGCCGGTGATCTTCACCTTCTTCTTCATGACCTTCCCCTCGGGGTTGGTGCTCTACTGGTTGGTCAACAACGTGTTGTCGATTGCCCAGCAGGCCTACATCTACAAGAAGTTTTCCGACCCGCTGCCCGAAAAGGTCAGAAAAAAGTAAAGCCGGGTTTGTAAGAATTCAGGATGCACTCCGAAGGGGGGAGAGATTGTTTCTCTCCCCCTTTTTGTTGGGCCTACTCCGGCCCTGGAGGCGTGTCATGGTGCGTATTTGGAAGATGGCGCTGTTGGGACTAGGTGTTCTGGGGTTCGGTGCGGGCTGGGCCTTGGCCGCCGAGCCGCCCCCCGTGGCGCCGCAGGTGTTGGCGGTGAAGATGTATGCCGATTGGTGCCCCGGTTGTCAGGCGATGGCCGGGGCCTGGAAACAAACCCAGGAGCGGTTGGCCGACCAGCCGGTGTTGTTCGTCAAACTCGACAAAACCACCCCGGACCTGGCCAAACAATCGGCGATGTTGGCCGAGCGGCTCGGTTTGGCGCTGCTTTACAGCGATCATCCCGGCACCGGCTTCGTGCTGCTGGTCGATCCCCAAAGCCACGCCCTGCTCGATACCCTCAATCCGATGATGAACGCCGACCAGATGGTGCGCCGGATTCAGGCCCATACCGGGTTGAGTGAAACAGGCGCGATGGGGGCGAAACACAGCGCCATGTAATCCCCACAAGGGGGCGATTCTGAGCTCTTCAGCATTCACCGATACCATCGCCGCCGTCGCTACCCCTCCCGGTTTGGGCGGGGTGGCGATCGTGCGCGTCTCTGGCCCCGAGGTTGCCAGGGTTTTTCCGCTATTGCCCAAGCTCCCCGATCCTCCTCCCCCCCGCACCGCCTGTTTCACCCCCCTGGTCGATGACGCAGGGGAGGTGCTCGACGAGATCCTCGCCCTGTATTTTCCGGCGCCCCGCTCTTACACCGGCGAGGATGTGCTGGAGCTGCACCTGCACGGCAATCCCCACCTCTGCGCCGAGGTGCTCAGTTTGCTCGCCACCCTCGACATTCGCCCCGCTCAACCGGGCGAATTCACCCGCCGCGCCTTTTTGAATGGCCGTCTCGATCTGACCCAGGCCGAGGCGGTAGAGAAAATCATCCACGCCCCGACCCGCGAAGGGCGGCGGGCGGCGGTGCGGCTACTCGATGGGGGATTGGGGGAGGCGATTGGGCCGGTGCGGGAGGCCTTGATCGATCTGCTGGCTCAGGTCGAGGCCCACATCGATTTCGAGGTCGAGGAGAGCGGCGAGTCGGTCGCCCCCCAGCTTGAGGAGGGGCTCAAAACCCTGCTCCACGCCCTCGACCCTTGGGTCGCCAGCCGCCGCACCGCCGAGCGGCTCTTCGGCGGGGTGCGGGTGGTGCTGGCCGGGCGGCCCAACGTCGGCAAATCGAGCCTTTTCAACCGCTTGCTGGGTGAAGAGCGGGCCATCGTCACTGCCATCGCCGGAACGACCCGCGATCTGATCGACCGCGACGTGCATTTGGGCCCCTATCCGGTACGGTTGATCGACACCGCCGGATTGCGGCAGACCGAGGATGTGATCGAGGCCGAAGGGGTGGGGCGCAGTCGTCGCAGCGCCGCGCAGGCCGATCTGCTGCTCTGGGTCAGCGACGACCCCGACGAAGCGCCCCCCGAGGATCTAACCCGCCCCTGCGACGTGCGCATCGACAACAAACGCGACGCCTGGGGGGGAACATCGGGTTGGCAGGGGGAGCACCGCTTCGTTTGCGCCGCCAAGAGCGATCCCGACGAGGTGTTCGAGGCGCTGCGGGCCGGTTTGGGCCATCTGCTGGGGGATGTGGGGGGCGAGGAGTCTCTCACCGCCACCGCCCGGCAAGGGCAGGCGCTGGCCGAAGCTCGGCAGCACCTGCTGGCGGCCCAAACCCTGCTGCGGGACGATCCCGACGATTTGGAGTTGATCGCCGAGGAGCTACACGGCGCCGCCCACCGTCTGGCCGAGCTGCTCGGGGAGATCCACGGCGAGGATGTGCTCGACCGGGTGTTTTCGAGTTTTTGTATCGGGAAGTAGGTCAGGGGGAGCGGGCGATGGTGCGCTGGCGGGCAAGGGTGATGGTGCTGGTTGTGCTGGCCGGATGCGGCTCTTCAGCCTCCACCGGTCCGTCGTCGGGGGGTGACGGCACCGGAGCTTGGTCCCCCGCCGCCAGCGTGGTGGCCGAGATGGTCGGCTACACCAACACTCTGGCGGCGACGATGCCGGGCATTGGCAGCCAGGGGTATCTTCCCCCCGATGCTGCCGCCTTAACGCACTGGGAAACTGCGGTGCAGGCCTTGGCCCAGGGGGATGGGGCGGCGGCGCAAACCGCGCTGGGCAATTTGCCCGGCTACCGCCTGGCCGAACTGAGCGATACCGGCGATGGCAACCGCCGCTACTGGGTGCTGGAGGAGTCCCCCGCCGTGCAACAGGGTTGGGGTACCCTGATGGTGAACCCCACCCCCCAGCGCGAGTTGCTCGTCGAGGTGCCCCACCCGGTGTTCGATACCAACACCGCCGCCGAGGGGGCGCGGATCTTCCGGCAAACCGGCGCCCGCTACCTGCTGATTGCCGGAACCCACCGCTGCGCCAACACCGCCACCTCGACCTGCGCCGGGACCACCGGGGTTTGCGATGGCGGGGCGCCCTCCCCCTTTCGCACCTCGGACATGGGGCACAACGGCGATACCCCCTTCCAATCGGTCCATCGTCTGTTGATGACGGCCCACCCCAACCTGGTGGCGATCAGCCTGCACGGCAACGGCCAGGCCGAGTGTGGCGATCTGTTTTTAAGCAGCGGCTCCACCACCACGGTCGACCCCCTTGTCGCCACGTTGCAGCAGAACTTCCCGGCCGGCTCCTCCCTGACGGTGTTGACCGTGGCCGACCCTGGGGTGACCTGCACCCTGTTCGGCTCGACCAACGTTCAGGGGCGTCAGATCAACGGCAGTCCCTCCCCGTGCAGTCAATCGGCCAGCGCCACCTCGGGGCGTTTCATCCACATCGAACAAAGCCTGCGGGTGCGCTCTCAGGGGTATGATGCCGAGCTGATTCAAGCGCTGATCGCCACCTTCCCGGTATTGTGAGGACGCCATGACCCTAACCGTGTTGCAACATGTCCCTTTCGAAGGGCCCGCTGCCATCGCCGATTGGGCGCAATCGCGAGGGGTCGAGGTGCAGATTGTGCGTATGGATCAAAACCAATCCCTCCCCGACCCCGAGTCGGTCGAGGGGTTGGTGGTCATGGGGGGGCCGATGGGGGTGGGGGATGGCGATCAATACCCCTGGATCGATCCCGAGCGCGAGTGGATTGGCCGGGTGCTCAAGCGGGGGGTACCGACCTTGGGCATCTGCCTGGGGGGGCAGTTGATGGCCGCCGCCTTAGGGGGGCAGGTCACCCGCAATCAAGAAAAAGAGATCGGCTGGTTTCCCATCGAACGGACGCAAGAGGGGCAAGAGGAGGCAGTCGCCCCCTGGAATCCCCTGCTGCCCGAGCGGCTCATCCCCCTGCACTGGCACGGCGAGACCTTCTCGATCCCCGAGGGGGCAACCCGGCTGTACCAAAGCGCCGGGTGCGACAACCAGGCCTTCGCCTGGGGCGGGTGCGCCCTGGCGCTGCAATTCCATCTGGAATCGACGCAAGCCTCGGTGGCCGACCTGCTCAAACACGCCAAAGCCGACCTGGCCGAGCCCGGCCCCTTCGTAGCCTCTGCCCAGGCAATTCTTGAGGAGCGCGTCCAACACGAGCCGGTGAACCTCGCCCTACTCGAACAACTTTGTGACGCCCTGTTTCTTGGAAGCCCCCCCCCATGAGTTTGGCCGCCTGGTTTGCCGATCTGACCCCCTTTCAAATGGGGGTGACCGCCAGTTTCATCGCCGGGGGGATCGCCACCCCTCTCGGGGCTCTCCCGGTCTTTTTGATGAAGACGATCCGCGACCGCACGCGCCACATCCTGCTCGGCTTCGGCGCCGGGGTAATGCTGGCGGCGGTTTCGTTTTCGTTGATCGTGCCTGGCCTGCAATCGGTTTTGGCCGGTGGGGGGAGCAAGGTCGAGGGGGCGTTGATTGTCGGGATGGGGATCATCCTGGGGGCGCTCGCCTTCCACCTAGCCGACCGCTATGCCCCCCACGAGCATTTCTTCGCCGGTCGCGAGGGGAGTCTTCTGGGGGGGGGCGACGGCGATTGGGTGCGGCGGGTCTGGCTTTTCGTCATCGCCATCACGATCCACAACTTCCCCGAGGGGCTTTCGGTTGGGGTCGCCTTCGGGGGAGGGGAGAGTCCGACCGCCCTGGCGCTGGCCATCGGCATCGGCGCTCAGAACATCCCCGAGGGGTTGGTGGTGGCGGTCTCGCTGGTGGCGCTGGGCTACAAACCTGGGCTGGCGCTGGGGGTGGCGTTGCTCTCGGGGATGGTTGAACCGCTCGGGGCCTTGGTGGGGGCCGGTGCAGTCGCTTTGTCGCTGGTGCTGCTGCCGTGGTTTCTGGGGTTCGCGGCGGGGGCGATGCTGTTCGTGATTTCGGACGAGATCATCCCCGAGACCCATCGCCTGGGTAAGGAGCGCCCCGCCACCTTCGGGCTGATGATCGGCTTCATCTTGATGATGACCCTCGATACCGCGTTGGGGTGAAGCTCACCTTTCCCCCCCCGCCCACCCCCTTTGTACTGGAACAGGAGTCCCCATGCCGCTGCATCCCCCCCGCATCACCCCCTACCAAAGCCAGTTTTACGCCTGGCTCCTGACCCGCCGGGCGCCGGGGGGCAGCGTGGAGGCGCTGGCCGCCACCCTGGTTGATGCGCAGGTCGACCTCAACCCCCATCAGGTCGAGGCGGCGCTGTTCGCCTGCAAAAATCCCCTTTCCCGTGGGGTGATCCTGGCCGACGAGGTGGGGCTGGGCAAAACCATCGAAGCGGGGTTGGTGATCTCGCAACGTTGGGCCGAACGGCGGCGGCGCATCCTCATCGTGGTTCCCGCCAACCTGCGCAAACAGTGGCATCAAGAACTGCAAGACAAGTTCGCCCTGCAAGGGGTGTTGCTGGAGGCCAAAAGTTACAACGCCTTGGTCAAACAGGGGGTGGCCAACCCCTTCGTCCAGGGTGATGGCCCCGTCATCTGCTCCTACCAGTTTGCCAAAACCAAGGCCGATAACCTGCGCCAGGTGCATTGGGATCTGGTGGTCTTCGACGAGGCCCACCGCCTGCGCAATGTTTACAAGCCGGGCAACGTCATCGCCCGCACCCTGTGCGACGCCTTGGCGCACGTTCATGCCAAGGTGCTCCTCACCGCCACCCCTCTGCAAAACTCGCTGCTGGAGCTGTTCGGCCTGGTCAGCATCATCGACCCCCAGGTTTTTGGCGACGAGGCCAGTTTTCGGGCCCAGTTCACCGGGTCGCAGCAGGCGCTCCCGGATTTGCGCCGTCGCCTGACCCCCCTTTGCCTGCGCACCCTGCGCCGCGACGTGCAGCAGTACGTGTCGTACACCGCCCGTCGGGCCATCGTGCAGGCGTTCACCCCAACCGACGAAGAGCAGGCTCTGTCGGAGCAAATCACCGACTACCTGCGCCGCCCCAACCTCAAGGCGCTCCCCGCCGGGCAGCGCCACCTGATTTCCATGGTGCTCTGGAAGCTGCTGGCCTCCTCCAGTTATGCCATCGCCGGAGCGCTGGAGACCATGGCCAAACGGTTGGAGGGGGAGCTGGAACAGGGGTTGGTCGAGGCGCTCGACGCCGATTACGAAGAGTTGAGTGAAACCGCCGACGAGTGGGACGAAGAGGAGCCCCCACCCCCCCCAGCGCCCGACGAACGCGATGCCATCGCCGCAGAGATCGCCGAACTGCGCCGCTTCAGTCAGCGGGCCGCCACCATCCGCGACAACACCAAGGGGCAGGCGCTGCTGACGGCGCTGGACCGGGCTTTTGCCGAGTTGGAGCGGCTGGGGGCGCCGCGTAAGGCGATTGTTTTTACCGAGTCGCGCCGCACCCAGGACTACCTGCTGCGGTTGCTGGAGACCACCCCCTACGGGCAGGGGATCGTCCTGTTCAACGGCAGCAACAGCGACCCCCGCGCCCAGGCGATTTACCAGGATTGGTTGGGGCGCCACGCTGGCACCGACCGCATCACCGGCTCCAAAACCGCCGACACCCGCGCCGCCCTGGTGGAACACTTCCGCGACCGGGGCACGGTGATGATTGCCACCGAGGCGGGGGCCGAGGGGATCAACCTGCAATTCTGCTCCCTGGTCATCAACTACGACCTGCCCTGGAACCCCCAGCGCATCGAACAACGCATCGGGCGTTGCCACCGCTACGGGCAAAAATTCGACGTGGTGGTGGTCAACTTTGTCGACCAAAGCAACGAGGCCGACCAACGGGTCTACGAGTTGCTCGATCAGAAGTTTCAGCTTTTCGAAGGGGTGTTCGGCGCCAGCGACGAGGTGCTTGGCACCATCGAATCGGGGGTCGATTTCGAGCGGCGCATCGCCGGGATCTACCAGGATTGCCGCACGAACGAGGCGATCCGGATCGCTTTCGACCAACTGCGGCGCGATTGCTCCGCCGAGATCGACAAAGCGATGGTTAAAACCCGCAAGGCGCTTCTGGAGCATTTCGACGAGCAGGTGCAGGAGCGGCTGCGCATCAGCGCCGACGAAAGCCGTAATACCCGCAGCCGTTTTGAGGCGATGTTGCTTGATTTGACCCACGCCGAGTTGGCAGGCGACGCCGACTTCGACGAGGTCGGTTTTACCCTGCGCCGCCTGCCCGCCGCCGCCCCCGCCGTCATCCCCCTGGGCCGCTACGAACTGCCCCGGCGCAGCGGCGAGGCCCACCTGTACCGGGTGGGTCACCCCCTGGCCGAATGGGTGCTGGGGCGCGCCAAAGGGCGCCCCCTTCCCCAGGCGCGGCTCACCTTCGACTACCAGGCCCATGGGGTCACCGTCAGCACCTTGAAGGGGCTGCGCGGGCAGCGTGGTTGGCTGCGGGTCACCCTGTTGAGCGTGGAGGCGCTGGGGCAGCGGGAGGAACACCTGATCGTCGCCGCCTGCACCCAGCGCGGTCAGGTGTTGGACGAAGACGACCCCGCCAAGCTGCTGCGTCTGCCGGTCCACGGCGACCCCGTCCCCTTGGTTCGGGCCGATCCGGCCCCCCCCGAACTGGCGCAAGACGAAGAACAACGCAGGCAACAGGTGCTGCGCCAGGTTAACGAACGCAACCTGGGGTACTTCGACCAGGAGGTGGCCAAACTCGACGCCTGGGCCGACGACCTCAAACAGGGGTTGGAGCAGCAGATCAAACAGCTCGACCGGGAGATCAAAGAGGCCCGTCGCCTTGCCGCCATCGCCCCCACGCTGGAGGAAAAACTGGCCCAGCGAAAGCAGCAGCGCGATCTAGAGGGGCAACGCAACCGGTTGCGCCGGGAGCAATACGACCGGGAAGACGAGATCGGCATCCAACGCAACGCCCTGATCGACGGCCTGGAGGCGCAATTGCGGCAAAAGGTTGATCAAACAGAACTTTTTGCGATTGAATGGGCGCTGGTGTAACGGCGCCCTTTGCCCGAACGCACGACGACTGGAGCCCGCGATGTCGGCTACGAATTTCAAGACCGAAAACAACACCTACCGCAAGCTGATCGGCAACGGCTTGACCTACAGCATCCCCCGGTTTCAGCGCGATTACAGTTGGACCGATGAAGAGTGGGAAGACCTTTGGTCCGACATCCTAGGCACCATTCAAGAGGGGGGCGAACCGGCTCACTACATGGGCTACCTGGTATTGCAATCCCAAGATGAAAAAAGCTTCGACGTCATCGACGGTCAGCAACGCTTGACCACCCTGAGCCTGATCGTGTTGGCGGTGCTCAAAAGCCTGCAACGGCTGGTGGATGATGGGATCGATTCCGACCGCAACCGGCAAAGGCTGGAGCAAATCCGCAGCACCTACATCGGTTACCTCGACCCGGTCACCTTGGTCACCCGCAGCAAAATCACCCTAAACCGCAACAACGACGCCTACTACCAAACCTACTTGGTGCCGCTGGGCCATTTGCCGGTCCGGGGTTTTCGCGCCTCGGAACATGCCTTGCGCAAAGCCTTTGATTGGTTTGATCGGCGGATCCAGGGGTACGCCAAAAAGCAGGGGGGCGACGAGGGTGTGGCACTGGCCAGCCTGATCGAAACCATGAGCGACCGGCTCTTCTTCACGGTCATCAGCGTCACCGACGAGCTCAACGCCTACAAGGTGTTCGAAACCCTCAACGCCCGTGGGGTGCGCCTCTCCTCGACCGATTTTCTCAAGAACTACCTGTTTTCGGTGTTGCACAAGCAGGGAGAGCATTTGCACGAGATGGACACCCTTGAAAACCGGTGGGAGTCGATGGTGTCGCGGTTGGGTGCCGAGAGTTTTCCCGACTTCTTGCGCAGCCACTGGATCAGCCGCCGCAGCTTTGTGCGCCAGTCCGACCTGTTCAAAACCATCCGGGCCAGAGTCTCCGACCGAGAGGCGGTGTTCGAGCTTTTGCGGGGGATGGAGGAGGACATGGACACCTATCTGGCCCTGACCAATCCAGAAGCCTCCCATTGGCCCGCTCCCCTTAAAAACCATGCCCAGCAACTGCGCATGTTCAAGGTGCGCCAGCCTTTTCCCCTGGTTCTGGCCGCCCACCGCGCCCTGCCGGGCGATCACTTTGCCAAAGTGCTGCGGGCCTGCGTCATGATCGCGTTGCGTTACAACGTCATCGGCAATCTACCCACCAACGAGCAGGAGCGGGTTTATTACGCCGCCGCCCAAAAGCTGACGCGGGGGGAGGTAACAAGCGCTGCCGCTCTGCTCGAATCGCTGCGCGAGATCTACCCTGGCGACGAGCCGTTTAAAGCCGCCTTTGCCGAGAAGGTCATCCGTACCACCGATGCCCGCAACAACCGGGTGGCTCGCTACATCCTGTGTGAACTGGAGCGACAACACGGCGGACAGGAATACGACTTCGAAAGCGACACCCTTACCGTCGAACACGTGTTGCCGCAAAAGCCACAGGAGGGTTGGGGTGGACCCCACTCCTTGGACAGTTTGGGGGCGAAAATTTGTAAACGGTTAGTGGCGGTGGGTGGTTCCGCCGTGGGTTTGATGGACCTGTTCTGGGGTCTTGCCGCCGAGGGCACTGTGGGGGCGCTCGGTGTTGTAAAACCGGAAGTAGCGGTCGAGCCCCTGGTGCAGCGCCACCCCATCGGCATGGTCGTACAGGTAGATCTCTTCGTACTTCACCGTGCGCCACAAACGTTCGATGAAGACGTTGTCCAGCGCCCGGCCCCGTCCGTCCATGCTGATGAGAATCTG